>JAJFUG010000066.1 GCA_021372515.1 bacterium | reverse complement strand
GAGTTCGGCTGGTCCGTGCTGCGCGCCGTGGACCATGTCAATGCCGGGATAGATCTCAAGTACTGGAACGCCCAGGAGGGCCAGTGCCTGCGGCGGATCAGCCGCCGCCTGGAATGGACCACCGGCGCACCGGAAGCGGTGCGCGCGGCCTGTCTCGAACGGCGGCTTGTCCTGCAGGTGGCCCCGCCCGTGCTGAGCGTGACCCCCTCGGCCAAACGGCGCTACGTGGACAGCCGCTACAGCACTCTGCCTCTGACTGCCGGGCAGCCGCAGATTGAGATCGAGGGCCGGGACATCCACCTCTCCTGCTGGAAGAAAGCCGAATCAGGTGAGGGTTGGGTGGTGCGCCTCTACAGCCTGTCGGAAAGCCAGACCCCCGGCCGTCTGAAAACCCGCTTTCCAGTGAGCGCCGCCTTTGCCGCCGATCTGGACGAGAAGCCGCAGGAGAAGCTTCCCGGCTCGGCCGTGGAGGGGTTCGCATTCGAGATGGGGCCCAAGCAGATACGCACCGTGCTGCTCATGCCCGACAACGCGCGCATCGAGGCCGGCCTGGCCGCCAAGCGCACGGGCGGCTGAGCCGGAAAACGCAAGCGGGCGGCAGACTCAGCGAGCCTGCCGCCCGCTTTTCTTATGCTGATTCAATCGGGATGGATTCATCGGAGCTTTCGCCGGGGTCAAACAGCCAAATCCTGAGTAGGGGCGGGTTTCAAACCCGCCCCTACATTTTAACACCCTCCAGCTCTTCTGTTGGGTCATTCATTACTGCAGCAGCGGGAACTCCCCGATCCTGAGGTCGGTCGAGCCGTAGGGGATAAGCTCCAGGTCCTCCAGCGGCGCCTCCGAGCTGACCGGGCTTTGCGGCAGCTCGCCGGCGGCGCTGTGCTCCAGGCCCCAGCCGCTCAGGCGCCGTCCCTTGACATGCACAACCAGCGGCGCGCCCTCGGGCGAGAACGGCATCCGGCCGACCGGCCTGCTCTCCATGCTCATCGAGCCGGACGGGTCGAGAGTGTCCACCTGCAGGGCGTAGTTCCAGGCGCTCTCCGGGTAGACCGCCCAGTCGGCGTGCGGCAGCTCGCCCGCGACTTTCTCCCAGCGTTCATCGATCTTGAGCGCCAGGACCAGCGGGCCCTTGAGCAGGGAAATGCTGTCATGGTAGCGCCGCTGGATGCGCAGCGGCATGGGCAGGCGCAGGCTGAGCGTGTGCGTGCCGGACCAGTTGCGCTCCACACGGCAGAATGTCCGGGGGTTGGGCGCCGGGAGCGCCTCGCCGTCCAGACTGAGCGTGGGCCCCGCGGCCCAGGCCGGGATACGCAGCAGGATCGGGAACGCGGTCTTGTCCTGGGCCTCCACCGTGAAAGTCAGCTCCTCCCCGAACGGGTAGTCCGTTTCCAGTCTGATCCGCACCGGAGCGCCGTTCAGCTCGGTGTTCATCTCGCAGGGGGCGTAGGCCACCGCGGCCAGGCCGCCCCCGGCGGTTTTCATCCAGAGGTGGGTGGCCAGCTTGGGCCAGCCCTGGCTGAGGTTGGCCGTGCAGCAACCGTAATTCGGCTCCAGGCCGTAGAGGTTGGAGCGCGGGCCGTTGTCCACGTAAAGGTTGTCCTCCGAGACCTGGCAGACCGCCTGGTTCACCTGCTGGTCGTACTGGTGGGCCCACATGTCGGGCTTGAACGTGGCCGGCAGGGCGTTGAACGCGATCAGCTCCAGACGGTCCCCGAAAGCCGGGTCGCCCAGGACCCGGATGATGTTCTCCAGTGAGTACATGTACTCGACCACAGTGCAAAGCTCCGTGCCCTGGGAGGGGTTTTTGCCGGCCAGGTGCTCATCGCAGGTGAACATGCCGGTCACCTGGCCGTGGTAGCGGTCCAGCGCGGCGATCATCTGCGCCGGGGCCAGGCTGTCCGCCGCCAGACGCGACTGGCGGAACCAGACCGCCGGGGTCTTGAGCGCCATGGCGTTATTCACTCCATGTGAACTCATGACCGTGTTCTTACGCTGCATTTTCTGCGGGAACGGGAAATTCTCGAACTCGCCGCGCCAGTCGTAGCCCTGGTCGTGGACTTTCTGCGCCAGGGCCAGCAGGGTGCTGTCGCCGGTGCGGTCGTACAGCCAGTGCAGGCTGAGCACCAGGTCGGCCCAGCGGTACTGGCCCCACTCGAACAGGGGCTGACTGTCCAGCAGGGTGTCGAGCTTGGTGAAGAATTTCTGCATGGCCGGGACTGCGCGCTCATCCCCGCTGGCCTCGCAGTACTGGGTAAGGGCCTTGAGGAACACGTACACCGGCCAGGGGTCGTAGGACTTGTACTTCTCCCGGTTCGGGTCCTGGACCGGCCCCAGCCAGCCGTCCGCCTGCTGGTGGCTGAGGATGTAATCCATCCAGAGCGCGGCTTTCTCTTTCAGGCGGGCATCCTCCAGCAGCCAGGCCAGCGGCACGACACCATCCAGCCAGTACGGCCCGCGTTCCCAGCCCTCGGATTCGCCGCCGATCCAGCCGCTGCGCGCCACGTCCGGCCAGACCTCGTCCAGATGCCCGCTCAGTCCATCCGCCTGGATGCGCAACTGCTGCTCCAGCCAGCCTCTCGGATGTATACTGCCCAGAGGCAGAGGGGTGAACGCACCGGGCAGAATGCCGGTCAACTCGGGCCCGGAGGCCGGCGCATTCTGCCGCGCGCAGCCGGCAGGCAGCCACAGGACGAACAGGACCAGCGGGAGCAGATACATATTCCGGCCACGCATAGAACCTCCGACCCTTGATTACCGTTTAACCGGCCCAGAAGCTGTAAGAATCGCATTTTTATTCGGTGACAAGTCTCAGCCATGCCACGCCCCAAGGCGGAAGGCTGAGGCTGAGCGGCCTGTCGTTCAGCTCGGCGGCCGCGCCTGTACTCAGGGTGTCCAGGCAGTTCCGCGGGGCGTTCAGCCGCAGCAGGCAGAACTGTCCCTGCGGCGGGTTGCTGAGCTTGAGGTCGATTTTCTGTTCCGCCCCTGCCTGCGGGAACGGGAAATTCCAGAGCAGGATATCGGTCTGACCGTCTTTCTGCGCGGCCACAGCGTTGATCCCCGCGGCAAGGCCCTCCACGGGAAGGCGCTCACCGCTCATGTCCCTGAGCATTTCGAACACGTAGTAGGAGGGCCGCCGGCGGCCCTCCTTGTCGAACAGCCCGCTGTTCTGTATCTCCACGTTCCACCAGTCGGCCATGAACTTGTAGCCCTGCGGGGTCATCCAGTCGAAATCCTCGGGCACGACCCGGTGGTCCCGGATGTGGTAGTAGCAGGAGCGGGTGAGGCCCTCGCTGAAAAAGCCGAGCGTGGTCTGCAGGATGAAAGCGGTCTGGAAGCCGGGATGCAGCTCGTTTCCGATCAGCTGGATGTTCCACTCGTCGATGACCGTCTCCGTGGCGGCGAGCGCCGGGTATTTGGCCAGACGGCCCTTGACGTCCCGGATGCTGCGCAGAAGGTCGTTGGGTTCGTTGCTGTAGAGGTGCCAGGAGAAGAAATCCAGCGGGGCCTCGCCCCGTCCGCACAAGGCCATCAGGCTGTCGCCGATGGCGCTGCGGTGGCCGGCCAGGGCCGGCCCGCCCACTTTGGCCTCCGGGTCGGCGCGGCGGACCGCCGCCGCGCTATGCGCGTAGTAGACCTCGTAATCCTCTGGCTTGAACAGGTATGGGCAGCCGCCCGCTTCGCTCTGGTCCACCTCGTTGCCCACCTCCCAGTAGCGGATGCCGTAGCCTTTCTCCTGGTTGCAGTGCCGGACCAGAGCCTCGATCAGGGCCTCCCAGGCGGCGTAATCGGTGGGGTGCACGATTTCCGGGTCGACCTTCGGGTAGAGCGTCCCGGGCTTGAAGCAGAGGCTGAGGAGCGGCTCGGCCCCGGTGGCCCGGATGTTCTCGATACTGCGGTCCAGGGTCTCCCAGTGGTACTGCCCGGGCGCGGGGTTCAGGTGGAAATACTCCTGCACGAACAGACGGATCATTTTCGGCCGCAGGGCGGTCACCTCGGCCAGGTGCGCATCGAACATCGGCTCGTGCGACAGGCCGCCCTGACCGAGCGAGTAGGGGGTCAGGTCGATCCGCCCGGCGGGCTGGGCGCAGTCCACGCTCAACTGGAGCGCGGAAGCGGCCTGTGCGCTGAGGAGCGGGACAGTTGCGCCGAGAAGGATCACGGCTGCGGCGGAGGCGATCAGTCTGACGGTTCTCATGCGGCATCCTGTGGCTGGGGGTGGGCTGAGCCGTGCGTGGGCGCGGGTACAGGAAGAGCGTCAATCCGTATCGGCCGCGAGCGTGGGACGGAACCTCCCCGCTCCGGCCGGGATTGAGTATAAAGCATGCCCATGTCCGGCGGCAAGAAAGATGTTGAAATTGGTTGCCAGTTCGGCGAATGGTTGTAACTTGTGAGGTATAGTAAAAGTTTTATACAAGTTTGACAATGAATGCTCAGGCGATTCGGGACAACAGCCGAAAGTCGATGCCAGAGCAAGAGTGGATGCAGCCTGCCACCCACCCCATCGAATGTTCACATCGGAATCAGGAGCGTAGCATGTCTCAGCGGATTTCGTTGTCATCGTCGCTCGCACTCTGTCTGCTCATGGGTTTGGGAGTTCCGCTGCAAGCCCAGATCACCGGCAACGGTTACGCCCTGATGATGCGCGAGGTGTTCAGTTTCAGTTGCCTGAACTGCCACGACAGCGCCAAGCCGATCAACTCGCGTAACGGCGCCCCGGCCGGAGTCAATTTCGACACCTACACCCTGGCTTATGTCAGCGCCACCCGGGCCAACACGCGGGTCCAGGCCGGAACCATGCCGCCCCTCACGGGTGGGCTGGATGCGGCGCGCAAAGCCGTTTTCCAGACCTGGGTCGATGCCGGAGTGCCGCTGGGCGAGATAGTTGTTTTCCCGCAGCTTCAGGCCGAGGTGCTGGAGCACTCCTGCATGGGCTGCCACAGCGTGAGCAAGTCCGGCTCCGACCGCAACGGCGCTCCGGCCGACGCGAATTTCGACACCTACGAGCTGTTTCTCGGCCTGGCGGTGCGGGCCAACAGCGCGGTCCAGGAGGGCGGCATGCCCCCGGGCTTCTCCGGCATCACCCTCAGCGCCGAGCAGAAAGCCATGTTCCAGGACTGGGTGAACCTCGACCTTCCCTCGGGACGGAGGATACTGTTCCCGGCGCTCAATGATTCGGTCTATAAATCCAAGTGCAACTCCTGCCATGACAGCAAAAAAAGTGGCGTCGACCGCCGCGGCGCGCCCACGAGCATCAATTTCGACACCTATGCTTCGGCCAAGGCCTCTTTTGCCGTGGGGAACAACCTGATCCAGGCCGGCACGCATCCCTCCTCGTCCGTGGGGATAACCGCCGCGCAGAAAAAGCTGTCCTTCGACTGGATCTACTCCGGGACGCCGGATACCGACACCCGTCCGGCCTGCGACGTGGACGGTGACGGGACGGCGGGAGTGCGCGACCTCGTGCGGCTGCTGCTGCGCGTACGCGACAACTCTTTCGACCCGGCCTTTGATTTCAACGGCGACGGCAGCCTGAGTCTGGGAGACGCCCTGACGCTGCTGGTCCTGGAACGCAAGGGCGGCTGCCGCGAATCAGGCCCCGCGCTGGCCGGAGTTCCGGAGGCCCGTGTCGCCGGCCTGAGCGCCGAGCAGCTTGCCTGGCTCGAATCTGTCAGGGACCGGCTCGGCCTGAGCGCCGAGGAAGCGGTGGACTACAGCCTGGCCCTCTACGGCGCCGCGCCCGCCGGAGCGCTGCCCCGTGCTTTCAGCCTGTCGCAGAACAGCCCCAACCCGTTCAACCCGGCCACCACGATCTCGTACACCGTGCCGGAGGGACAGGCGTCCGTGCGGGTGAGGATTGACATTTTCGACAGCGCCGGGCATCTTGTACGCACGCTGGTGGACACCGAACGCGCGCCCGGCACGCACAGCGTGTTCTGGGACGGCCTCGGCCGGGAGGGAAGACCGGCGGCCAGTGGAGTGTATTTCTACCGTCTGAGCGCCGGGGAAATCAACCTGACGCGCAAGATGGTGCTGCTGAAATAGGGCCGGGAACCCGATTCCGTTCCCAGCGCGCTGCGGTGCGCTTGAGCGGGCCGAACACGGCCGCTCGCCTCACGGAAAGGACATGACAGGCATGGATGACAAAGAAAGCCGGGCCGGCTCCCAGATTTCCCGGCGCGAGTTCCTGACTGGCGCCATGGGAGCGGCGGCGCTTGGCACGACCCTGGCCTGCTCGGGGCCGGGCGCCGGGAAAACACCGCGTCTGTTGCCGCGACGCCCGCTCGGGCGCACCGGGCTCGATGTCTCGATCCTCGGCATGGGGGGCGGCAGCGCCCTGGGTATGGTCAAGGATTACCAGCAGCGCCTGGCCCTGGTCGAACTGGCCCGCAGCCGCGGGGTCAACCTGTTCGATTCCAGCGCCAACTACGGCCCGGACAGCGAGGGTTGTTTCGGCGAGGCCCTCGAGACGCACCGCAAAGAGGTCTATTACAGCACCAAGTACGAGAAAATGCACGGCCACGACCAGGTGATGAAGGATGTGGAGGAGTCGCTCAAGCGCCTGCGCACCGACTACCTCGACATCGCCCATGTCCATGCGCTCAAGGCCATGGAAGATGTGGACACCATGTTCAGCTCGGGTTGCCTCGACACCCTGGTCAAGCTGAAAGAGCAGGGGGTGGTCCGCAACATCGGGGTGACCAGCCACAACCACCCTCCAGCTCTGGCCGAGGCGCTGCGGCGCTTTCAGTTCGATGTCGTTCTGGCCGGGGCCAACGCCAGCAAGGTGCCGTTCCTGTTCGAGTTCGACCCGCAGTCGCCCACCAGCTTCGAGGACCTGACACTGCCCCTGGCCAACCAGCAGGGGATCGGGGTGATCGCTTTCAAGATCACCGGCCAGCGCCGTCTGATACGCAAGGGGGGCGAGACCGACAAAGCCCCGGCCCTGGAGCTGATCCGCTACGGGCTTAGCCTGCCGGTCCACGGCATCCTGCTGGGCATGAACGACCCCGTGCACGTGAACACGGCCTGTGACCTGGCGCTCGATTTCACCCCCATGAGCGCGGAGGAGAAGCGTCGTCTGAACGAAAGCCTGGCTCCCAGCGCCAACCAGCTCACCCTTCACTACCTGTGCCCAGACTACGTGGATGACGGCGGGCCACGCGAGCACCTGGCCTGAAACACGGCGAAGGCTGGAGGGACGGCGACCGACGGGCTTTCTGAATGCAGCTTCTCATTCTGGCCGTTGCGTTTGTAAGCATTGAAAGATTTTTTTGACAGCGGGCTTTTTTCTGATAATATTTAGGCACCGGAAAAAATCTTATATTTCACGGTCGCTTGAAGGGATGAGAAAGATGTCCTCCTCAGCAGTTAGCCCCTGGCAGTCGATCGGGTTGAACCTGATCGGCGGACTGCTTGCCTACCCCTGCGCCCTGGGAGTCGAGCTGATTCTGGGCAGCGTGGCCCAGGTGCCTGCCACCGTTGCCACCGCCGTGTTCGTGAGCGCCTATTCCGGCCTGGTGGTCGTGTTCATCGTCCGCATCTGGGGTGATGTCAAGAACCTGACCTCGGACCTGAAGATAGTGATAATCGTGGACGAGCAGAAAAACGTCCTCGGCCAGTCCAGCCTGCCGCAGCTTCAGCCGCTGCTTTTCGACGAGGAGACCTACGAGAATTTCAAGCGGCTGCTGGCCTGTTTCCCGCACGAGTACACGGTGGAGAAACTGAACCGCCTGTTTTTCTACGACAGCCTCTCCTGCCTCCCCACTCTCGGCATGCAGGATGCGGTGCGTAACGCGGCCGCTTTCACCCAATTGCTGACCCGTCTGCGCGGGGAGAATTTCATCCGCACGGATGGTTTCTCGTTCTCGGTCCAGCTCAACCGTGTGGCGTCCAAAAAGAAAGAGATCGGCGCGCTCGGCTCGGAGCTGCACCGTTGGCAGGAGGTCGCAGCGGGCCTGATCGCGCGGAACAGGAAAGCCTGAGTGCGTGAAACATGCACAGCCCGGAGCGTGTGCGAGCGAAATGCCGGGCCTGGATCATGGAAACATAGATAAACGTTGAAAAGCCCTCGGCAGGTGTCTGCCGCAGGGCTTTTATCTTTATCCGGCTTGGCCCGACGGCTCTGACCGGGGACCAGCCTGCCGAAACGGAGAACGATTGCACGTATCCCCTGCGGGACAGGAGAAGCTTCGCGCCACCTTGGGAGGCTTGGCCGCCGCGGTGCTCTGGAGCAGCGCCGTGGCCGCGGGCCGCCGCCTGACCGAGCTGTTCGGCGGCCTGGGCGCGGTGGCCCTGATCCATGCCGTGGCCGCGGTGATGAGCCTGGCCTACCTGGCCTTGTCTCCCAGCGCCAGGAAAGCGGTCCTGTCCGGTTCCAGGCGCTACCTTCTGGGCTGCGGCGCGCTTTTTGTCGTTTACGTGCTCTGCTTTTACCGGGCGTTGGATGCGGCCGCCGGACGAGAACAGGTGCTGGTGGTGGGGATTATCAACTACCTCTGGCCGGCTTTTTCGCTGCTGCTCTCCGTGCCGATCCTCGGCCAGCGGACCAGCCTGCCCGCCCTGCTGGCGGCGAGCCTGGTGGCCCTCCTCGGGGTGGCCCTGGCCCTGGGCGCGGGAGGGACGCTTTCGGCCGGTGTGTTGGCAGCGGCCCTGCGTGGGGGCTGGGCGGCCTATATCCCGGCGCTGGCTGCGGCGATTCTCTGGGGACTCTACAACAACCTGAGCCGACGCTGGGGCGGCGGTGACGGAAGCGGGGCGGTGCCGCTGTTTATCCTGGCCACCGCCATCCTGCTCAGCCCGAACCTGGTCCTGCTACCGCACGATGCCGTCTGGAACGTCCGGGCCGTGGCCCTTCTGCTGTTTGTCGCCCTGTGCCCGACTTTCCTGGCCTATTTCCTCTGGGACCGGGCCGAGCGGCGCGGCCACCACAGCACGGTGAACGCACTGGCCTACGGCATCCCGGTGGCCTCGACCCTGCTGACCGGCTGGCTGCTCGACCTGCGGGTGCCGTCGCTCACCTGGGCCGGTTGCGCTCTGGTGATCCTGGGCGCGGCGTTCTCGCGGCTGGTTATACTGGATAAAGAAAGTCTGGCTCAAGTCGGCGGCAAGCCCGGTCTGGGCGAGATAATAAGGTTGAACCTCGGTTTTCTGCGGCGCCAGTCGAAAGCCCGCCCCAACGGCTGAAACATGGTTTGATCCTGCATCGCCTTTATTTTCAGGCTCCTGGAGGTGACAAGATGCGCACGTTGATAATTATTGGAACTGCCGGCTGTCTTTATCTGTCCTGGGCTCTGTCAGGGTTCTGCGCGCAGGGACAGCCGACCAGGGTGGGAGGCGTCGCCATGGCGCTCGACAGCATTTACGCCCCGTTGCGTGTGGGCACGCCGCCGGAGAACGCGTTCCAGGGCCTGGTGCGGCTGCCGGACGGAGAGCTGAGGCACTACGGTTTCCGGGGGCCGCAGAGAGCACCCACTGAGCATTATTATATCCTCAGCCGGGACAACGGCCTGAGCTGGGATACTGTCGGCGTGACACTGAGCCCGGAGGCGGGCACGAACGAAAACAGCCCGCCACCGGCGCGGAGCCCCTGGAGCGGGGCCTGGGTCCGCCTGGAAAGCGGTGCGCGTGGCACCTGGGCGCTGCGCAGCGAGGAGGGTGTTGACGGGCGTTACAGCCGTGAGAAAGTGCTCGACGGCAGCTATGACATGCTGCGCCAGCCGCTGTTCCTGCGCAGCCGTCAGCGGATGCTGGTGACTGCCGGACGCACCGAGGTGAGCGAAGGGCGCGAGATACTGCTGGGTTGTGTGCTGTACTCGGATGACGATGGCCGGAGCTGGCAGGCGGTGGATGTCCCGACCGGTCCGGTGCATCAGGGTCTGCCACCTCACCGGAAGCCCCGCTGGCAGAACTACGCCATCGAGCCCACCGTTACCGAACTGGCGGATGGCCGTCTGTGGATGCTGTTGCGCACCTCGATGGACAACCTCTACGAGTCGTTCTCCACCGACTGCGGGGCGAGCTGGAGCGCTCCGGCCCCTTCGCGTTTCTACGCCACCTGCACCATGCCCACCTTTTTCCGTCTGCGGGATGGCCGTCTGCTGCTGTTCTGGTGCAACACCACACCCCTGCCGGAGCAGGACCGCTCGGCCGATACGAGTATCAGCCCGGAGCAACGGGACGGGCGCTGGGAGGATGTGTTCACCAACCGGGATGCGATCCACGCGGCGATTTCGGAGGATGACGGGGCGAACTGGGTGGGTTTCCGTGAATTGTACCTCGACCCGCTGCGCAATGCGGCCGATTTTGCCACCCGCGACGGGATCGAGGTCTCGCTCGACCGGAGCGTGCACCAGTCGCAGGCCGTGGAACTGCCGGGCGGCAAGGTCCTGCTGGCCCTGGGACAGCATCCCCTGGTGCGGGCGCTGCTCATCTTCGACCCGGCCTGGCTGTACGGGCGCGAGCGCGCGGACAGTTTCGCCGCGGGCCTGGAGGGCTGGTCGACTTTCAAGTACGTGGACGGCATCCGAGGCCACTGCGCCGAGGACCGCGACCCCGGGCCGGCGCTGGTCGCGCACCCGGACCGTCCCGGGCAGCGCGCGCTTGCCATCCGCCACCCGCGCGACCCGCGCCTGGTCTGCGACCTGGACGGGGCGGTGTGGAATTTCCCGGCCGGACTGAGCGGCACTTTCACGACCCGTATCCACCTGAATGCGGGCGGCTCCGGCGGGAGGATCAGCCTGATCGACCGCTGGTTCAACCCCACGGACAGCCTGGCTTGGCATGACGCCATGTACTCGCTGGCGTTCGACGGGGCCGGGCGGGTGGAGGGCCGCAACCTTCTCATCCCTGGGCGTTGGCACGAGCTGAGTTTCGCCTGGAGCGATTCGCGCACCGATTCCTGCCGGGTCAGCCTGGACGGCGCGGAGCTGGAACCCGCGCTGCCGCTTGTCCGGCCCTCGGTCAACGGGATCAGCTACGTGCAGTTCCAGGGCGCACTCCAGCCGGATGAACCGGGGTTCCTGGTCGGGAGCGTGAGGGCGCGCACCGGGCGCTGAGCCGCGGCAAGCCTGTTTGGTTCAGCGCGCGTGGCTGCGGATGTACTCCACTATCTCGTCCACCCGGCCGAAAGCCAGGGCGGTCACCGTGTCCGCGGCCCCATAATACAGGGCCAGCCGTCCGCTCTCGCTGTCGCAGAGCGCGGCGCAGGGGAACAGCACGTTGGGCACGAGCCCGACCGTCTCGTAGATGGTCTCGGGGGTCAGAAGGTATTCGTTGCAGCGCCAGAGCACGCGCGAGGGGTCATCCCGGTCCAGGATCGCCCCGCCCACGCTGTAGACCAGCCCGTTGCAGGTGTTGGCCACCCCGTGGTAGAGTAGCAGCCAGCCCAGCTCGGTCTCGATGGGCGCCGGGCCGGCCCCGATCTTGGAGTCCTCCCACCAGCCGCCGTCCGCGGCCATCACGTGACGGTGGCGGCCCCAGTGGCAGAGGTCGGGGCTCTGGCTCAGGAAGATATCGCCGAACGGGGTGTGGCCCTGGTCGCTCGGACGGCTGAGCAGCAGGTAGCTGCCGTTGACGCGCCGCGGGAACAGCACTCCGTTGCGGTTGAAGGGCAGGAAAGCGTTCTCCAGGCGGGTGAACGAGCAGAAATCCTTCGTGCTCGCCAGCCCGATCGTGGGGCCGTGGAAATCGGTGCACCAGCTTATGTAATAGGTGTCCTCGATCAGCACCACGCGCGGGTCGTAGGAGTAGTTCTCGGGCACGGGGTCGCCCGCCGCGTTACGGAAATCTATCGTCCCGGGGTCGATCTGCCAGTGAAAGCCATCCCGGCTGCGGCCCAGGTGCAGGTGCGGCATGAAATCGCGGTGATCGGCCCGGAAAACGCCGATGAAAGAGCCCTCGAACGGCACCACCGCGCTGTTGTAGATACGCGGGGCGCAGGCGATGGGATTGCGCTCCAGCACCGGGTTGCCGCTAAAGCGCCACAACGGGCCGGCGCAGTCGGCGGGCCGCTCCTGCCAGGGAATGTCGGGTAAGGGCCTTTCACTCAGAATTTTAAGCATTTTTCCCCCTGAAAGTATATCCGCTCCGGAAAGCTGTTTTTCCGGCGAACAATATACACGTATTTTCCCCATTCGGAAACTGTCTGACTGCCATGCGGCCGGATTCCAGTTGATTTCCGGCCGCCGCTGCCTGATATTTAAACAGCGGCAGTTGCCATTCGGGCTGATGTCCTCACCGTCCACGCACCGGCGTGCCTGTGCCCGGCGCGGGGCGGCCAATCCTGCTGGCCAGGGAAGGAGAAAGCCAAGGCGTATGACCACCCAGAGCGACAAAAGACGTTTCAAGCGGGTCGATTACACGATCCAGGTGTTTCTGGAAACCGGAGACAGCCGCCAGACCTACCTTGAGACCCGCGACATCAACATGCGCGGAATCTTCGTGGAAACAGAGGCCCCCCTGCCGGTGGGAGTCACCGGCAAGCTGACTATCCACCTGCAGTTCGGGAGCCAGAGCGAGGAAGTCAACGCCTCTTTCCAGGTCGTCCGGTCGCAGAAAGCCGCGAGTGAGCAACCGGCCGGAATGGGGCTGGAATTCACCGAAATCGATTCCGACAGCTCCATCACCCTGTTCAACATGGTCAAGGCCCACGGCGGGTTCGACAATATCTGACTGCGGACCGGAGTGCGGGAAACGCCGCCATACAAGGTCGTATCCCGTTATCTGACTTGACGTTGCGCGGTGGTGAGCTTCCTTTCGCCTGGGCCGGGTGAGGCTTCGTGCCCCGGTGAGCCTGACGCCGGCTGCACGGTTTGAGAGCTGGAATGATTTTTTCTTTGAAAACCCTGCTTCGCATGCGGTATAATACCCCACAGGTTCCACATCCAACTGAAAATCATTTCCAACCATTATCAGGTTCGGTTTAGAGCCGGCGACGGCAGCTTATTGTTCTGTCCCGGCTCCCGGGCTGAGGTCCGCCCCCCGGACGCGGTCCCGGACACAGCTTGACTCAGCGCAAATCCGATCGACCCGAATGACTTTCACCAACAGGCACTGATACACCACAGCCGTGGAGGAGTCGATGCAGTCCAGAAAGAGGATAAACCGCCGCAGATTTCTGGGCGCGGCCGCCGGGGCCGGCCTGGCTTTCAGCATCGTGCCGTCGCAGGTCCTGGGACGCGCGGGACGGGTCGCGCCCAGCGACCGGATCAACCTGGCCTATATCGGCATGGGCACCCAGGGGCTGCGCGAGCTGCCCCAGTTGCTGGAAATGGAGGATATCCAGGTGACCGCGGTCTGCGACCCCAACCGCGACAGCACGGATTACGTGGACTGGGACCGCCACGGCCTGCGCGACCAGATCCGCCAGTTCCTGAGCGACCAGTCCTGGGGCGGCGAGCAGGGCATCCGGGCGGGACGGGAAGCCGGGCGGGAGGTGGTGGAGACTTGGTACGGAAAGAACAAGCCCTCGGGTAAATACAAGGGCTGTGCGGTCTACGCCGATTTCCGCGAGCTGCTGGAGAAGGAGAAAGGCCTGGACGCGGTCAAGATCATGACCCCGGACCACCTTCACGCCACAATCGCCGTGGCGGCCATGAAAAAGGGCTTGGCCGCGGCCACCCACAAGCCCATCTCCAACGTGATGCAGGAGGCGCGCCTGAGTATCCGCACCGCGGCCGAAACGGGCTGCGCCACCCACCTTCTGGCCTGGAACAGCGGCGAGGGTGTGGCCCGCGCCCGGGCCTGGATCGACTCGGGGGCGATCGGCACGCTGCGCCAGGTGCACAACTGGATCGACAAGCCGATCTGGCCGCAGTGGACGAGTAAGCCCGTCGGCGCTCCGCCCGTGCCCGCCGGGTTCGACTGGGACCTCTGGCTGGGTCCCTGCACGGAGCGTCCCTACCACCCCAACTACACCCACGCCGTGTTCCGCGGCTGGTACGATTTCGGCAGCGGCATCCTGGGCGACATGGGCCATTACAGCCTCTGGCCGGTGTTCCGCGAGTTCGCCCTCGACGCGCCGGTCAGCGTGGAGGCCACCCCAAGCTTCACCTGCGAGATCCGGGACCATGTGAGCGACGTGCTCGTCAACGATGTGGCTTTCCCCACCGCGGCGACCATGCGTTTCCGTTTCGCCGCGCGCGGCGAGCGCCCGGCCTTGGACCTGTATTGGTGGGACGGCGGGATGCGTCCCCACACCCCGGATGAGCTGCTGGCCGACGGTGAGGAGATGCCGAAAAGCGGCATGCTGTTCGTGGGGGACAAGGGCCTGATCCTGGGTGATTTCCTGGGCAACAGTCCGCGCCTGCTGCCAGCCGCGCGCATGCGCGATTTCCAGGACAACGCCCCGGCCGCGCCGGCGCATGTCAGCGGGGTCGCGCACTGGGTGCGCGCCATCCGCGGCGGCGAGCCCTCACCCGGACGGTTCGAGAACGCGGCCGCCCTGGCCGAGATGGTCTGCCTGGGCGCGGTGGCCCTGCGCACCGGCAGGCGGCTGGAGTGGGACAGCGCGAACATGAAAGTGACCAACGTCCCCGAGGCGAACGACCTTCTCCGCCGCAATTACCGCACGGGCTGGGAACTCTGAGTTTTTGAACCCGTGCGGCCGGGCAGGGAGAATGCAAGTATTCGATCTCATTAAAAGTGAGACAGGCTTTCAGTGTTATCTATCGCGAAAAAAATTTGTAGATTGTCTTAGTCGCGATTTCAAGGCGCTGGGCAGCCGGAGTTTCCATACCCAATGCCCGTTGTCCCGAACCATAGCAGCTTCAGGCGGTGCAGCCAGATGAAGCAATACGGCAATCCATTGTTTCGCGTTTCGGCCCTGATAGCGGCCCTGATCTACGTCCTGCTGGGGGTGATCTGGATCGCCGCTTCGGACGAGGTGGCCAGGATGCTGGCCGATACCTTGGGTGATTACATGCTGATTCAGGCGGTGAAAGGCTGGTTTTTCGTTTTCGTCTCAGGTTTGCTGGTCTATTTCCTGGTCCGTCTGAGCCAGCGCCGGCTCGAACGGGCCGCGGTCGCCCAGCAGGAAGTCGAGAGTACGCTGCGTGAAAGCGAGGAAAAGCATCGCGGGCTTTTCGAGACCATGGCCCAGGGCGTGATCTATCAGGACAGGGAAGGCCGGATAATATCGGCCAACCCGGCCGCCGAGAGGATCCTCGGACTGACCGAGGCCCAGTTGATGGAGCGCAAGGCTGACAGCCCGGAGTGGCGCGCGATCTGGCCGGACGGTTCACCGTTGACTCGGGAGAGCCACCCCACCATCCATGCCCTGATAACAGGTAAAGAGGTGAAGAACGTGATGCTCGGGATATACAACCCGGAAAAAGCCGAGCACCGCTGGCTGCAGATCAACGCCGTACCGCGCTACAGGCCGGCTGAAAGCCAGCCGTACCAGGTCTACACGACTTTCGAGGACATCACCGAGCTCAGGCAGCTCGACACCCGGGCCCGCAGCCTGGCCGGGATCATCGGCGCGATCCTGGAGACCTCGCCCCTGGCCATCTTCGACCTCGACTTGAAGGGGTGCGTCAAATCCATCTGGAATGCCTCATCCGAGCGGATCTACGGCTGGAAAGCGGAGGAGGTGCTGGGCAAGGACCTGCCGAGTGTTCCGGAGCTCCATAGGGAGGAGTTCCTGGCGCTGATCCGCCGGGTGGCTGAGGGGGAGTCGGTGGCTGGGATGGAGGTGGTGCGGGAACGCAAGGATGGAATGCGCATCCAGGTGCAACTGGCCGCGGCCCCGTTGCGCGGCCGCCGTGGCAAGCTGTCGGGCATAATCATGTTCACCTCCGATATCACGGAGCGGAAGCAGCTCGAGAAGCAGTTTTTCCAGGCCCAGAAAATGGAGGCCATCGGACGGCTGGCCGGAGGACTGGCCCATGATTTCAACAACCTGCTCACCGTGATCCTGGGCAACGCCGATCTGCTCGGCATGGGCCTCATCCCCGAGGAGGAGCGTCACCAGCTTGTGGACGAGATATCCTCCACCGCCCGGCGCGCCTCCCGCCTGACCGCCCAGCTCCTGGCTTTCGCGCGGCGCCAGATCGCCGAGCCGGTGATAATCAACCTGAACGACACCCTGCTCAGCGTGGATAAGATGCTGCGCCGGCTGATCGGGGAGAATATCGAGTTCGTGGTCCTCCCGGAGGAGAGCCTCTGGAACGTCAAGGCCGATGCCGGCCAGATCGAGCAGGTGCTGACCAACCTGGTGGTCAACGCGGTGGATGCCATGCCCCAGGGCGGCAAGCTGACCCTGGAAACCGCGAACATGGAGCTGGACGAGGAATACGCCAAGAGCCACGTCGGCGTGACTCCCGGAGAATTTGTTATGTTTGCGGTCAGCGACAGCGGCATCGGGATGGACAGGGAAATCCTCGACCTGATCTTCGATCCGTTTTTCACCACCAAAGGACCGGACAAGGGCACCGGCCTGGGCCTGGCCACCTGCTACGCCATCGTGAAGCAGCACGGCGGCAATATCTGGGTCTACAGCGAGCCGGGCAAGGGCTCGGCTTTTAAAATCTACCTTCCGCGCGCCACCGAGGGTGAGGCGCTGGACCGGAGCTTGGAGACCGACCGCCTTGAGGATCTGCGCGGCTCCGAGACCATTCTGCTGGTGGAGGACGAACCTCTGGTCGGCTCGACCGGCTGCCGGATGCTGGAGCGTGGCGGCTACACGGTGCTCCTGGCCTCCAACGGTGAGGAGGCGGAGCGTATCGCCGCGCAGTACGGCCTGGAGCGGATCGACCTGCTGATAACCGACGTGGTGATGCCGCGCATGGGGGGCAAGGAACTCTTCCAGAGCCTGAGCCTCGACAAGCCCGGGCTGAAAGTGCTCTACATCTCCGGCTATACCGACAACTCGATCGTGCATAACGGCATCCTGGACGAGGGGACCCAGTTCCTGCAGAAACCGTTCAACCAGATCGCCCTGCTTAAGAAAGTGCGGCGCGTCCTGGACAGCGAATGCAAGTAGCGTGAACTTGTATGAAAAATGAGCCGGGCCGCGGCAGGAATACCCCCGCGGCCCGGCTTTGTCTTTTATCACGATGCGCTTCAGAAACCGATCCGCGGCACCTCTTTCGCCCGCTCGGCGGTGGGAGGTATCTCGCCCGAGGCCACGCCGTAGATACGTTCGTGGGTGAGGCGCGCCGCCTCCACGAATTCCAGGTAGGGAGTGTTGCAGACATCCACCACGCCGATGTTGTAGTTCTCCCCGTCAAACCGCCCGAACACCGGCTGGTCGTTCCAGATAAAATAGTGCGTGCCGACCATGAACGGCATCGAGGCGGCGGTCTCGACATAGGCCCGGTAGGCCAGGCCGCGCTGGGTCTGGTCGGTCACGCCGCGCAGCCCGGTGGAGGGCAGACCGCGGTCCGTGGCCCCGAAATGGTACTCGCCGATCAGCACCGGCCGCCCCGACTGCTCGGCGATCTGACGCAGGGCCGTGGTGTCGGGGAGCATGCGGTACATGTTGACCGAGAACACGTCGCAGTACTGTCCGGCCAGGGCACAGTACCGGCCCAGCCCGGCCCAGCGGATGCCCAGGTTCAAATGGTTGGGGTCGGCGCTGCGGGCGGACGAGGCGGCGGGCTCCAGGTAGTGGCGGACCATCTGCTCGGAGAACGCGGCCAGGTCCTCGCGCGCCTGGCTGGAGAACTCCTCGGGACGGTGCAGGCTGCCCTGGGCCAGCTCGTCGAACGCGCCGAAACTCTGGCCCCAGGCGCTGTTCAGGGCCCCCAGGTCATCCTTGTAGCGCTCTTTCAGCCACTCCACCATCGCGCTGCGCGTGGCCGAGGGCTTGCCGGTCTCCAGCATGGAGGCCGCCGGGAGCTGGCTGCTGAACGCCCACTGCGGCTCGTTGTCCAGGAAATAGCCGATCATCAGCGGATCGTCCTTGGAGCTTTCGAGCTGGGCGGCCCAGGCGACTGCGTTCCGCTCGTAAGCCGGGTCGTACACGTCCGGGAAATCCCGGAAGATCGGCTCTCCGCCCGCCGAGGGGAATCCCCGCAGCGGGATCACATAGGGCAGCCCGAAAGAGCGCACCGCCAGCTCATCCGACCAGTTGCCCAGGGTGTTGAAACGCCAGTCCAGCATACGGGCGCGGCTGATCTTCGCCCAGTCCTCGCGCCAGGAGGGCCCGAAGGCGCGGATCAGGTTGAAGCCCTCGAAATCGGCGGACCACTTGTCCCACTGCTCATCCCAGCCCGGAGCGTATTCTCCCTCCCTGGGCGGCAGCCACATGAACAGGTTCTCGATCCCCTCCACCGGGGTGCCGTTGTGCACCGGCCCGACCCCGTCCACCCCGGTCGAGAAGAACGCACAGCCCTCCGGGTCGACCAGCCAGTAGCGCGTTGCGGTCTTCTCCACCCGGAAGAACCCGCTGGGCTTGAAACGCAGCTTTTTCCAGCCGCCGAACCGGCTCCAGTCCTGGGGGAAAGCGCTGTTCCCCGCGGTGGCCAGAGCGGCGCCCAGGTTGTTTTTCAGGGCCTCGGAGTTCTCGGTCTTGCCCGGCCAGTCGCGGGCGTGCCACTGGCCCAGACTGTCCACCACCGGGGGCCCATCCACCGGGTACGACCCCGGCAGGGAATCGGACAGCCCGACCCGGCAGACATAAAGTTTCTGGCCCGGCGCCATGCTGTCCAGCTCCACCGTGACCGCGCTCAGCATCCCGGGCCGGGTGGGACGGCCCCACATCACGGCCTTGAGCCGTCCAGGCGTGCGCGGCAGGAACACCCGATGGGCGTCCAGCTCCGACAGCGGGAACACCAGGCGGGTGCGCAGGCCGGGCATCACACCCATGAGCGTGGTGAACGAGGAGGTGCTGTCGCCTTTCTCGTAGAAATGCAGGACCACCGCGCCGCTCACCCCGGCCTCGTGAATCACATCCAGCAACAGGTAGCGGCTGGAGTCCCAGCGGGACTGCTCCACGGGGAGGTTCAGCCGGCCGGAGGTGGTGAGCCGCAGGCAGGGCTCGCCCAGCGGGTTGTCGGCGCCCTCCAGAAGGGTGACATCCCCGCTGGCGGCGATGTCCTTGAGCGCGAAAGCGCCGCTGCTCTGCCGCGCCATACGTCCGCAGGCGAGCAGCAGTATGAGGACCAGTACCGACAGACCGGCGAACATTCGCAGAGACTTTTGAACTGGCATCGCGGGCCTCCTTGTGGGACGTGAAGAGCTGTGGGAAAAATGCGGGCTGGCTTGACAGTAGCACCGTTCGCTCGAGGATTCAATCTTTTTGCACGGTGTCCTTCCTTTCGCCGGGCCGACTGGGACGGCAGGCTTGCCTGAAATGGTTTTTCTTGTTAACTATCCGCTGTAGCGAACGGAACCCGGAGGATAAAGAGCTGAACGGACGGAAAGGAGAGACCATGCAGGAGCGGCGGGCGATGTCAGGCGCGAGGACGAAACGAATTGTGAGGTTGTCCCTTATGGCTGCCGTGCTGCTTGCCGGCGCGATGACAGGGACTTTGCGGGCCGCGGAAGGAGCGGAAATTCTTTTGAACGTGGATTCTTTCCAGACCGGGGCCGCGGAGTTGCCGTCAGGCTGGTCCACTGCCGCGCGCCTGGCGGCGTTCCCGCCGCAGTTCAGCGTGGTGGCCGGGCCCAGCCTGGGCGCGCCCGGCGCTCTCTGCATCCGCGGGGCAGGGCAGGAGGCGGCCAGCGGTTGCTGGCGCACCGAGCTAAAGGGGATCGACCCGTCGCAATGTTATGAGTTCGAGGCCTGGTTCCAGGCGCGCGGCGTGCCCTGGCCCCGCCGTCAGGCCATGGCCCGCCTGGACTGGCTGGATGAGAGCGGCCAGCGGGTCACGATGCCGGATGAGGTGCCCCAGGAAGGCGGCGAGGGCGACTGGCAGAGAGTGCACGTTGTCTGCCGTCCGCCCGAGAAGGCAGCCCAGGTGCGGGTGGAGCTTTTCCTGAGCCACTGCCCGCAGGGTGAAATCTACTGGGACCGGGTGAGCCTGCGCCGTGTGGCCGAGCCGCAGCCGCGCAAGGTGCGGGTGGCCGCGGCCGACTACCGTCCGAGCGGGGTCAAGACCAACCTGGAGGCGGCCGGGCAGTACGATCCGCTGATCGACCAGGCCGGCGCTCAGGGTTGCGACATCCTTCTGCTGGGCGAGACTATCACCCTGCCCGGACGGGCGGATGTCCCCACCCTGCAGAAAGCCGAGAGCGTGCCGGGGCCGCTCAGCGAGCACCTGTCCGCTCTGGCCCGCAAGCATAAAATGTATATCATAGTCGGTATCCTGGAGAACGACCACGGGGTGCTGTACAACACGGCGCTGCTGATCGACCGCCAGGGACAGGTGGCGGGACGCTACCGCAAGGTGCACCTGCCGCTGGATGACTTGGAGGGCGGGGTCACCCCCGGCGACAGCTACCCGGTGTTCGACACCGATTTTGGCCGGATCGGGATAATGATCTGTTACGACCTTCAGTTCCCGGAACCCTCCCGCGCCATGACAATCCAGGGGGCCGAGGTGCTGTTCTGTCCGAACTGGGGCAGCGATTTCCCGCCCGCGGGACGCGCTCTCGAGAACCAGGTCTATGTTGTCAGCTCGGGCTACGACACCCCGACCGATATTGTGGGGCCGGACGGCAAGGTGCTCGCCCGCTCGGAGAAAAAGCCCGGCCTGGCCGTGGCCGAGATCGACCTGAACCGCGGCCTGCGCGAGCCGGGTTTCGCCCGCCGCCGCCAGTACCTTCTGCGCGAGCTGCGGCCGGATATAATCATCCCCGGCTACAACCGCTGATCCGGACCGGCTGGGTTCGGGCGGATGTGACCGGAAAAATAAAACCCGGAGACCGTATGGTCTCCGGGTTTCGCGTTCGATTCAGTCTGCCGTATTACTTTACGGGAGTAACATTAGCGGACTGCAGCCCCTTCGGGCCCTCTACGATCTCAAACTCGACTTCCTGATTCTCGTAGAGGGTTTTGAAGCCGTTCGCGTTGATGGCGGAATAATGAACAAAGACATCCGGTCCGTTGTCCTGCGCGATAAAACCGAAGCCCTTTGATTCATTGAACCACTTGACTTTACCCCTCGCCATCGAAAACACTCCTACTGCAAAAAATTGATTATACAGGGCTGTCAGTCACGACCGCAGCCAAAATATACAAGACAGAGAAAGGTGTTCTTCCCCCTGCCATTGCTAAAATATATTGACCTTTCCCGAAAGAGCAAGAAAAATGAACATGATTTTCCACCTTCCGCAGCCTGAAATCTGATCATATCTTCCCCGTGTCAGGACGCATATCATTTTTTCATGGTTTTTTCCTTTTTTGTCTCCAGGCGCTTGCTTCCCGGGAGGGGATCAGTCAGATTTTAAAGACGACAAATAAGTAAACAATATCCGAAAAGGAGGATGCCGGGTGCTGATCGAATCCGACGCTCTGGCCCGGGCCAGACAATATATCGAAACCCTGCGCGGCTCGGACAGCGCCGCCTTTGGCGAGGAGGAGCTTCTCGACCGGGCTTTCCGCCTGCGCCTGGGAGAGCCGGCTGTCAGCGTGCAGGAGTCCGCCGACAACCTTCAGAAGGCCGCGCAAGTCCTTCTCTGGCGCAACTGGATCACCGCCTCCCAGGAGGAGGGCGTTCGTCAGAACCTGCGTTTCCTGCTCGACCCGCAGCACCTTTGGCAACCGGCCGAGCGCTCCGGCGGCCCGGCGGCCGGCCTGCCCGATTTTGCGAGCGGCGACTGGCAGGAGAAAATCCACACCCTGCAGAGCTATGCCCGCGCCGTGCCGCCCTCGCTTTTCATCGTGCTGATCGGCAACATGGTCACCGAGGAGGCGCTGCCCAACTACAAGACCGTGCTGGACAAGATCGAGGCCACGGCCAACCTGAGCGGGGCGGACAGCAGCCCCTGGGCGCGCTGGTCCTGCGGCTGGACCGCCGAGGAGGACCGTCACGGCTCCGTGCTGCGCGATTACATCAGCTACTCCGGCGTGGCCGACATGCGCGCGGTGGACCGCAGTATTTTCAGCCTGCTGGCCAACGGTTTCGACCCGCGGATCGGCTACGACCCGTACAAGCTGTTCCTCTACACCAGCTTCCAGGAACGGGCCACGCGAGTGTCGCACCGCAACACGGGACGCCGCGCGGCCGAGGCCGGCGACCCGGTGCTGGAAAGCATCTGCACGGCCATCGCCGGGGATGAGAGCCGCCACGAGGCTTTCTACAAGAACATGATGGCCCTGGTGTTCGACAGCGACCCGCACGGCGCCCTTCTGGCGTTCGAGCGGTTGATGCGCAGCCAGATCGTGATGCCGGCCGAGCTGATGCAGGACGGGGAGCCGGACCTGTACGCGCATTTCTCGCTGGTGGCGCAGCAGGAAGGAGTGTACACGACCGAGGACTATGTTTCGATCGTGGAGCACCTGATCGGGTTCTGGCGGGTGGGCGAGCGCAGCGCAGTCGGTGCGGCGGCCCGGGCCCAGGAGTATGTCTGCTCGTTGCCCGCGCGTTACCGCCGCAGCCTGGTGCCGCGGGCGCAGCGGGTGCTGGCGCGATTGGACAAACGGCCCTACGCCTGGTTGCGCGGGCGTTTGGTCTGATTGCGGTGGATTCGCCCGTCGCCCACGGCGAACCAGAGGTGGATGACATCGGCCAGGAACAGCACGACCCAGGAGGCAGCAGCGATGCTGCGGGCCCGCGGCTTGAAAAACCAGGCCTCCGGGCCGTTGGTTATCAGCAGCAGGAATGCGATGAACACGAGCATATAGACCCAGCCCTGCCAGGTCACAGGCTCTATCCCCCAGCCCATATCCTTTCTTCTGAACCAGTCTTTTTTACCGAGCATCGGTTTTCTCCCGCTGTAAGCAGAGGATGGCACTGCGGGTGCGGGCTGGATTGCCGAGCCCATAATAGAACCGGCCGGCTTGATTGTAAAGCCGGCCGGAAACCCCTATCCAAAATCATGCGGTTTTCTTTATTTCGCCGGCGCGAACCAGAGTCCGCCCACCTGCCGCTGGCTGTCCAGCACCACTTTCACGTCCAGCCGGGCTTTCTCGAAGCTGCAGATCACATGGACCATGTCGAACTCTTTCACTTTCTCAACCCGCGCGCTTTCCCTTTTCTTGAAAGCGCCGGCCTGGGTCTGGACTGTTTTCCAGGTCTCGGCCAGCTTGTCCGCGGGCAGGGCCTTGACCATTTCCGGGGTCATCACGGCCACGGCTTTCTCGAACTGCCCGGCGGCGAGAAGGTCGACAAAGCTCTCGGCTGCTGCGATAGCTTTTGCGTTGACCGTGGCGGTGCTGTCCTGCGCGGCGGCGCAGAGACTGAAAGACAGGAGCAGGGAAAGAAAAATTGAGCTTTTCATCGAATACACCTCATCGATTAATGGTATTGAGTCAAGCCAGCAGGAATTTGACCATTATTATTTTTGACAGCGTTTCTGCCGCCAGCAGGGCCGCAATGAACGAGAGCGCCGCCTTCCTGCCTTTCAGGTTGCAGCTTACGGCATAAGCCCGGTAAATCAGGGCCACCATCCAGACTATCAGCAGCATGGTGGCGAACAGGACAGCCAGGAAAATCAGTTCTTCGCCCGGGACGGCTGGAGTGTCCACCTGCATCCCGGGGATCATCCGCAGGGCGTGAAGCTGGAACGCCGGAATCAAGCCCAGGGAGACGCTTAACAGCATCGGCCAGCGCGCCAGGGCCTGCGTGCCCAGCACATCCAGCGCGCGGGGACGGCTTTTGGAGAGCAGCTTGCCTGCAAGAATCAGCAGGAGGCCTAAGACAAGCCAGTCAAGAAGTCCCTCGGCTGCGAAAACCCAGAAAGGAAACACTCTCGGATTTCCCACGTGCAGGTCCAGCACCCCGTCCAGGTGCACCTTGCCGGTGGAGGCCAGCGCGCCGGTGATCAGGATCAGCACGAACCCCAGGCCCAGGGCCTTGCCCCCGGCCAGGTAGTGCGTGGGGTTGAACAGGCAGAGGGAGACTTTCCGTTCCGACAGTTCGGACGTAGCTCCCATTTCATTCCTCCGCGGAGGGTCCGTGTGACCGGGACTGGTTTTGAATGGATTGGACTTTCTCGATCAGGGCATCCAGACGGTTGCGCACCGTGGGGTAGGAGATGCCGTACAGCGCGGCCAGCTCCTTGAGGCTGCCTCCCGAGGTCAGAAGGTTGAGGATGAACTGCTGGTCGCCGGAGTCCAGGCGGGCCAGCAACGGCAGCTCGTAGTCGCCCTCCACCGCGGTGCCGCAACGGTCGCAGGCCAGGCGGCGGACTTTGAGGCTGCTGCCGCAACTCGGACACAGACACGGAAGATTTGTTTTCATATTTGCCTTCGTGGATGAATAAAATAGAAAACAACTTTAATAAAATTAAAGTCAAAATAATAAATGTCAAGAAAAAATGAAAAATATTTTTCACCCCGCTGTCGCGGGCATTTTCCACAAAGCTTGAATTATTCCGTTCGGGGTTTTACCCTTGCTCCAGGGCCGCCTCAAAAAATGTCCCGCAGAGAGTCCATGCGTCCCTGTCCTGACCGCGAGCCTGAACGGCAAGGATTACTGTTGATCTGTCCCCCGCGGCCCAGACCGTCAGGGTGTTCCATACTCACAAGCTTCCTACCACTTCGGAGGATCCGAACATGCCCGGCACAATCCGTGAAATAGCCCGAGTGATCGACCACTCGCTGCTGCATCCCACTATGACCGACGCCAAGTTGCGCCAGGAATGCCAATTCGCCCGCGACAATAACCTGGTTGCGGTCAGTATCAAGCCCTACGCCGTGCCCCTGGCTTGCGAAATCCTGGCCGGTTCCGAGACCGCGGTGGGCGCGGTGGTTGGGTTCCCGCACGGCAACAGCCGGATCGACATCAAGGTGGCCGAGGCGAAAGCGGCCATCGAGGACGGGGCCGTGGAGCTGGATGCCGTGCTCAACTCGGGCAAGGTGCTGAGCGGCGACTGGGATTACGTGGATAAGGAGATACGTGCTCTGACCGAGGCCGCCCACGCCGGCGGGGCGATCCTCAAGCTGATCTTCGAGAATGATTTCCTGCCAGAGGACAGCCAGAAAATCCGTCTCTGCGAGCTTTGCAGCGCCGCGGGGACTGATTATGTAAAGACATCCACCGGCTACGGTTTCAAGAAACACTCCTCCGGAATGCACTACTATGATGGCGCCACGGAGCACGACCTGGTCCTGATGCGCAAGCACTGCCCGGCCGGAGTGAAAATCAAGGCCGCGGGCGGCGTGCGCAACCTGGATGCCCTTCTGCATGTGCTGGAGCTGGGTGTGAGCCGGGTGGGCCTGAGCGCCAGCGCGGCGATCCTTGACGAGGCCCGCGCCAGGGGCTGGAAATAGAGCACCGGCGCTGCGGCTGACCGCAAAGGCGCTAAATGGCAGTAATATCCGGCTTAGGAAGCTGCAGGGAGTGTCGTAAAGAAGCTAAGGCGGGCACGGCATGCCGTGCACTTAGGGGAATGCGGATGTGTACAACACAGTGCGTATCCAACCCCGCGTCGGCCCGACTGCCTCTGGAAAGCTTCTGTATCCGGGTTTTGTCCCTAAGCGGCCCGTAGGGCCGTCCGGGGCCGTACTGTCCGAGCCGCGCAAGAGAAGCGGAGTATACTCCCCGTGCACTGCGGAGGCAGATGAAGCCCTCGCAGTCAGGCGGGCAATCAGCGTCAGCGTCGCCCCGCAACACAGGCAGCGTGCAGAGTCTCCGCGCACACCGCGGGTAAACAAAAAGTCAGGGCCAATGCGAGTTTACGGCCCCGAAGCGTCTTTTGGTCCTTTTCCACAAGCCGGAAAAGGACAAGCTAATAGTTGCCTTTCGATTCCGTGATGCAACTTCCTAAGGCGGACAATGCTGGCTTGATGTAGCATTCGTATCTCGTAAAACAGAGAAGGGGCGGCCTGCAATGCAGTCCGCCCCTTTCCGCATCAGAGCCTGTCCGGTGGTTCTATTCCCCGGTCAGGTCGTAGACCCGCACGTAATCGACATAGAAATAGTCGGGCAGGGAGGCTTTTTTGATATCCCCGGCCCAGTCGCCGATCTCGTCGGTGAGCTTCACGTACAGCGGCGCCTGGCACACCCCGCCGTCCGTGGAGCGCCATTTCTCCACCCCGTCCACGTAGAACACGTATTCCTCGGGGCTCCACCAGAGGCCGAAAGTGTGGAAGCCGCGGCTCACTCCGGGGGTGTAGACTTTCCTGCCCGCGCTCTTGTGCTCCGCCCCGTAGCCGTCCCAGTGCAACGCCACGTTGGTGGTGTCCACATCGGCGGCCCAGGCTTTTTCCATTATATCGATCTCCGTGCCGTCCCGGCCTCCGTCGCCGATCTGTCCCTCCGCCGGCGAGTAGAGCCAGAACGCGGGCCAGTGGCCGACCTGGGTGTGGAACCGGCAACGCGCCTCCCAGTAGCCGAACGCGTGCTCGAACTTGCCGCGGGTGCGGATCGCCCCGCTGGAGAACTTTTCGCCGTCCTTGCGCGTGCGGAGCACCAGCAGGCCGTCCCCGCTCAGGTAGCTGTCATCTTTGGACCAGTAGCCGTCGCGACGGGGCCCCTCGGGGCACTCCCAGGTGTTCCAGTCCAGGGCCGTCCCGTTGAACTCGTCGCTCCAGACCAACTGCCACTTTTTGCCCTGCGGCGCCTGGGGCAGGGCCCCCTGCTCCTGCGGCTGCGCCTGGGCCGAGACCGGGTCCTCCCCGCAGTCGGCGGCCCCGGCCGTGAGAAGCACAACCAGCGCGGCCACGGCCAGCCAGCGGCCCGATTTGTAAGCCTTCATCCTGCACCTCCGCAGTTTAGAGTCATCGGGTCTTTCCCTGCCTTCCCGCACTCACCGCTCGAACGGCGGCTTGACCAGTGTCAGGCCCAGCAGCACCGGGCGGGCCTTCGACTCGCCGGCCGCGACCAGGTCCACGGACTGTATCTTGCGGTTGGGCCGCGGGCAGACCCACTCCATGGCCCAGGCCAGCACCGGCTTGCCGGACTTGTCCCGGCCCAGGCTGACCGTGCGGGCATAGTACACCTGGTCCGTGTAGACGCCGTCCCAGCGCGCGATGTTGCGGCCGTAGCGGATGGGGATGTCCTCCTCCAGGCCGTCCGCATAGTGCACGCGGTAGAACCCCAGCAGGGGGGCGGTGTCGTGCGGATAGTTGCTCTGGTAGGTGTTGGTCGATTCCTCGCTGCCGGTGGCCACCTGCAGGAACAGAAGGCTGGCCGCGTTGGAGCCGACCGCTATCCCGCTCACGGCCTGGCCCGGTTCGAGCGCTGCGGCCAGGGCCTTGTCGCCCGGGGCCACGACAAACGGCACTCCGCCGCTTTCGTACTTGCCGGCTTTCACCCGGTTCAAGTCGGCCGCTCCCACCTGGCCCGGCGCTGCGTTGCCCGCTGCGCTCAGGTCCAGCGTGACAAAACCGTAGCCGGGACGGCCAGCGGCGGCATCCTGCGAGGGCAGGGCCAGGCCGTTCAGTTCCTGACGGACCTGGGGCATGCGCTCGGCCATCAGCTCGAACAGCTTGTCCAGGCTGAGCTGGGCGCCGCCCCAGAGCAGGTTTTCACTGGCCAGCATGTTCAGCACCGCCCCGTTCTGGCCGTAGCTGAACTCATCCGCGCGGCACCAGGTGGACATCTCGGCCCCCAGGACATCCTCGCGGCGGAAAATCTCGGGCCACTTGTCGTACTGGCGCTCCACGCTGAAATTGCCCAGCACCTGTTTCCAGCCGCGGGAGGCGAGCTGGTCGTAGGAGGTGGGGACCTCGCTCCAGGACCAGTTGAGCATCAGGATATCCTTGGCCTTGGCGGCGATTATCTCCGGGGCCTCCTTGGTCGAGGGATAGACGTACCAGACCTCGCCGGGCTTGGTGGGCGGCGGCGGCATCTTGCCGTCCATGTTGTGGCCCGAGATCATGTGGTCGCCCCACATCAGGGCGCCCACGCCCCGCGAGCGCAGGTAGCCGTAAATCTTGAGCACGTCCCGGCCGTAGTTGATCCCCGGTGTGCCGTGCACCCCGGAGCGCCACTCGTCGTGGCCGATATGCACACGCCTGGGCTGGATCACGTCCAGGTACTCGTCGATCACGTCGAACAGCAACTCGTAGGATTTGGGGTTGGTCGGGTCGTAGGAGTCGGGCCAGGCGGCCTCGGGGATATCGGCGATCTCGCGGTGGGCCAGGGCCAGGTAGTAGCAGTGGGTCAGGGACTGTATCTCCGGGATCACCTCGATACAGTTTTCGCGGGCGCAGTCCACGATCTCGCGGACCTCCTGCTTGCTCAGCCAGCCGCCGCCGGCCAGCTCGGTGTGCACCGAGGCCTGGAACCGTCCCTGCGGCCCCAGCGGTGTCTGCTCGCCGTAACGCAGCATGGGGTCGCCCATGTCGTAGAACGAGCGGCAGAAATGCTCCCAGGCCAGGTTGATCTCGGGGTGACGGTCCAGGCGCATGCCTCCACCCACCTCCAGGACCATGGTGTTGATCTTGTAGTGCGCCATGGTGCGGATGTAGTTCTTGAAGAACTGGAGGTCCTCGCGCGCCGGGAGGTAGACATGCACCCCGCGGAACGGCTTCGCGGGTGCATCCGTGACCACGGCGGCCCGGGCTTTCGCCTCGCCTTTGCTGTCCAGGCTGACAAGCTGAAGGAACGACTGGATGCCGTAGTAGAGGCCGGCCAGGTCATGCCCGGCGATTACCGCGCCGCTCGGGGTCACCGCCAGACGGTAGCCCTCGGGCAGATACCAGACCGAATCGCCCGGAATGCCCGGCAGCATGCGCTGGATCACGGGGTCGGACAGAAGGCCCAGGACTATGCCGCGGCCGCCCGCGGCCGGGGCGTCACCCTGGCCCAGCGGGACCGAGACACGATAACGCGCCGCCAGCTCTGAGGAAAGCCGTTCGGCCAGGGCGGCAAGCTCGCAGCGCGGGCCGTTGCCGGAATATATCGCGCAGCCCTCGAGGTCGAGCGCGCCGCTGCCCAGTTCGAGCTTGTGCGGCAGGGGATAGATCGGGTTGTCCTGGGCCGGGAGCACGGTCCAGGACACAAGCACGCAGAGCAGCAGAGCGGGGAGGGTTCTCCGCAGTTTCATGGCTTTCTCCTTGGGGAAAATGCACTGGCTTTTATCGCGGCTTTCAGCCGACTTTCAGGAAAATCCCGCGCTTGTACATCCAGTAGAGCATGTACCAGAATGCGGCCAGCACCAGGCAGGACTGGACAATCACCCCGGCCGGGCCCAGCGGCTCCAGGATGCCTTTGGTGAACACGCCGATCCAGTCGTTGACCTCGCCGCGCAGGAAACTGACCACCATGTATATCGTGATGCAGTTCATCCCCACCACGGTGAACACGAACGGCCAGCGGCGCAGGTTCCAGACATCGATCAGCAGGTAGAACAC
>JAJFUG010000065.1 GCA_021372515.1 bacterium | reverse complement strand
CGGGACCGATTTCGCGCCGATAATAGAGAAACGGGTAATCCCGCGCCTGGAGCGGCGTTTCGGGCCGCGTTTCAGCCTGGCCCGGGCGACTAACAGCCTGCTGGGCGACCGCGTGACCGTGGCCGGGCTTCTGCCCGGACGGGACATCCTGGCTGCGGCGAAAGCGGCCGGCCTTGCCGATATCTGGCTCGTGCCGGGCGAGGCGGTGAACGATGGAGGATATTTTCTGGATGACATGACTCTGGAGGAGCTTTCCAGCCAACTCGCCCCGGCGCGGGTGGTCGCCGAGCGGGAACTGGGTCAGGCCCTTCTGGAGTTGGCTTTGTGACAGAATCAGGCGTGTCGAACCGGCACCGGCTGACAGGACGTGGTTTTCGGAAAGTGGACTGAATCGGAAATCAATGCACTTCAACCACGGAGAGTACGATGAAAAAGTACTGGATGCTGATCGGCCTTACGGCGATGCTGATGACAGCCTGTGGCCCGAAGGAGCCGCCGATGAGCGCGACTCCGCCGCAGGCCCAGCCGGCAGCCGCGGCCCCGGACACCACGCAGCAGGCGGCCCAGCCCGCCGACACGGCCCAGGCCGCCGCCCCGGCCGCTCAGCCGGTCAAGGTGAAGAAAGCCGTTTCACGCACCGGCATGCCCGCCGGGCCGTACACGATCCAGGTGGCGGCCTGGGAGACCCGCGAGTCGGCCGAGAAGCTGGCCGCTTTCTACAGCCGCAACGGGTTCGAGGCCCGGGTGGAGAACGCCGATCTGAACAACGGACGCTGGTACCGGGTCCGGGTGGGCAACTACCCCAGCTATGCCGAGGCCGAGACAGCGGCTGCGGAAATCCGCGAAAAGTACAAGAGCGATGTCTGGTTGGTGAAACTCTGATCCAGGCTTGACAGTGTTGTCCTCCGTGGAGTCGGTGTTCGGCACGGAGCAACCCATCCGGGTGCTGCGGTTGAATGCGACGCCCTCAGGAGAAGGACAGGAAAACGAATTGAAGTCATTGCCGCTGGTGGCCGTGGTGGGACGGCCGAATGTGGGTAAATCCACCCTTTTCAACCGTCTGGTCGGCCGACGGGTGGCCATTGTGGACAGCACACCCGGTGTGACCCGCGACCGTCTTTACGCCCCGGTCGAGTGGGCCGGTGAGGCCTTCGAACTGGTCGACACGGCCGGAATCCTGGCCGAGGTGCTGGGCGAGTTCGAGGTGGAGGTGCGCCACCAGGTGGACGCCGCCATCGAGCAGGCGGATGTCCTGCTGTTCGTGGTGGATGGCCGTGAGGGCCCCACCGCACAGGAGGATGACCTGGTGGAGATGTTCCGCCGCACCGGCAAGCCGGTGGTCCTGGCGGTGAACAAGATCGACGGCGGCGCGCGCGCTCTCCCGGCGGAATTCCACCGCTGGGGGTTCGAGCGCGCCGTGGCCATTTCGGCCATGGAGGGGACGCGTATCGGCGACCTTCTGGACCTGATGGTGTCGGCCCTTCCGCCCAGCGAGGCCCGTCCCGCCCCGCTGCCCGAGGACGCCGTGCTGGTGGCGGTGATCGGCCAGCCAAACGTTGGCAAGAGTTCGCTGGTCAACCGTCTGTGCGGCGAGAACCGAATGCTGGTGAGTGACATCCCCGGCACGACCCGTGACCCGGTGGACACACCGCTGATATACAACGGGCGTACGCTGGTGCTGATCGACACGGCGGGGCTGAGACGCAAGATGAAAACCAGCGTGGGCCTGGATTACTACACCCTGCTGCGCACCGTGCACTCGATCGAGCGCTGCGACGTGACGATCCTTCTGCTGGACAGCCGCGAGCCCCCCAACCGTCAGGACCTGCGCATCGCCAACATGGCCGTGGACAACGGCAAGGGGCTGATCCTGGCCCTGAACAAATGGGACTTGGTCGAGAACAAGGAAACGAACCTTCCGGCGAAGATCGAGTCCGGATTGAAAGCCGACAACCCGAACCTGGAGTTCGCGCCGATGGTGTTCATCTCGGCGCTCACGGGCCAGCGGGTGAGCCGCCTCCTCGACCTGGCGCTCGAGGTGAGCCAGGAGCGGGCGCGGAGCATCGCCACGGCGCGGCTGAACGAGGCGCTGCGCGAGGCGGTGGCCCGCAGCCATCCCCCCTCGGTGAGCGGCAAGCACATCCGGCTGCTCTACTGCACCCAGGTGCAGACCTGTCCCCCGGTGATCGCCGTATATTCCAACGAGCCGGACTTGGTGCCCGAGCATTACAAGCGCTATCTCACGCGCCGTCTGCGCGAGAGCTTCCCGTTAACCGGCTCGCCTCTGCGGCTGGATTTCCGCAAGAGCGCGCGCAAGCCCAGAGAGACTGAATCTTGAGCGTCGTCCTTGTCCTGAGTCTGCTGGCAGCGACTGTGGCCGCCTATTTTCTGGGGGCAGTGCCCACGAGCTACCTGACCGGCCGTCTGCTGCGCGGCATCGACCTGCGCGCCCACGGCAGCGGCAACCTGGGCGCGACCAACGTGTTCCGCACCCTGGGAGTGGCCCCGGCTGTGTTCGTGCTGGCCTTGGACATTTTCAAGGGTTTCAGCGCGGCGCACTGGCTGCCCCTGATCGCCCCGCTGCTGTGCGCCAGCCACCGGGTGGCCCTCGGCATGACCCTGGGGTTTGCGGCCATCGCCGGGCATGTCTACAGCCCGTTTGTCGGTTTCCGCGGCGGCAAGGGCGTGGCCGCGGCAGCCGGAGTGTTCCTGGCCCTGGCGCCCAAGGCCCTGGCGGTCTGCGTGGTGGTCTGGGCTCTGCTGATGCTGCTTACCCGGATCGTCTCGGTGGCCTCGATTGCGGCGGCCCTGGCCCTGCCCGTGGCGATCGTGCTGACCACCGAGGCCGGAACCGGCGAGAGTTGGCTTCTGCGCGGCTTCGGGATCCTGATCTGCCTGGCGGTAATAATCACACACCGCTCCAACATCGGGCGGTTGGTCCGTGGAGAGGAAAAACGCCTGAGCCGCGGCGGCCAGGGGAGGGAGAAACAGTGAGGATCGCTGTGGTGGGCGCCGGGAGCTGGGGCACGACCCTGGCCAACCATCTGGCGCTCAAGGGTGAGAGCGTGTGTCTCTGGGCCTTCGAGCCCGAGGTGGTGCGCTCGATCCGGGAAAATCACGTAAACGAGATGTATCTGGCCGGGGTCGGCCTGGAGCCGTCCCTGGAGTGCGACAACGACCTCGAGGCTGTGATCGCGCCGGCCGAGCTGGTGCTGATGGTCTGCCCAAGCCACGTGACCCGCGCCATGCTGGAGCGGATGCGCCCCGTGCTTCGGCCGGGCGTGGTGCTGGTCAACGCCAGCAAGGGCATCGAGAACGGCAGCCTGTTGCGAATGAGCCAGATCGAGGCCCAGGTGCTGGGCGAGGCCGGGCTTGAGTTCAGCCACGCCACGCTCTCGGGCCCGAGCTTTGCCGCCGAGGTGGCGCGCCGGCGCCCCACGGTGATCACCGCCGCCTCGACCGAGGAGGCCACGGCCACGCTGGTGCAGGCGCTGTTCTCCAGTGACTACCTGCGCGTGTACAAGCATGACGACGTGATCGGAGTGGAACTGGGCGGCGCGCTCAAGAACGTGATCGCCCTGGCCACGGGGATGATCGAGGGCGCGGGATTGGGGATGAACACCCGGGCGGCGCTTATCACCCGCGGCCTGGTCGAGATCACCCGTCTGGGAGTGGCGCTGGGGGCCAAGTCTTCAACTTTCGCCGGCGTCTCCGGCCTGGGCGACCTGGTGCTCACCTGCACCGGCGACCTCAGCCGTAACCGCAGCGTGGGCCTCCGGATCGGCCGGGGCGAGACCCTGGAGGCGATCACCGCGGGCAGCCGTACTGTGGCCGAGGGCATCCGCACCACCGAGAGCGCCTGGCAGCTCGCCCGCAGCCGGCAGGTGGAGATGCCGATCACGCAGCAGATTTACAGTATCCTGTTCCAGGGCCGCTCGGTGGGCGAGGCGGTCTGCGGCCTGATGGGCCGCGAGCTGAGAAAAGAATCCGAATGAAGGCTGTGTCACGGCGGGCAACCCTCAAGCCCCTCTGCATGGAGCCAGTATGAATTCCAGTGTATTTCCGGACAAGGAATATTATTCGATCAGCGAGGTCTGCGACATTACAGGCCTCAAAAGCCATGTGCTGCGGTACTGGGAGACGCAGTTCAAGTTCCTGAGCCCGTCCAAGAACCGGGCCGGCAACCGTGCCTACCGCAAGAGCGAGATCCAGGTGATCCAGCTGATCAAGCACCTGCTGTACACCGAGAAATACACGATCGACGGGGCGCGACGCAAGCTGAACCAGCTCAAGCACATGGGCAAGGCGGCCGAGGAGGCGCTGCCCCGCGAGGAGAAAAACCGGGCCACCCTGGCCTCAATCCGCAGGGAACTGCTTGAGTTGCAGGAGGTTTTGCGGAAGTAACTTTTCCCTTGCCTGAGCCGGAAATCAAAATATATTTAATAGCTCGCCTGGCACGGCCGGGAAGGTGCTGTAAAATGGAAAGAGTACAATTCGGGGCGTAGCGCAGTCCGGTAGCGCACTGGCATGGGGGGCCAGTGGTCGCTGGTTCGAATCCAGTCGCCCCGACCATTATAGAACAAGGGCTTGCGTGAATTCGCAGGCCCTTGTTTTTGCTATGTTTGTACCTGCCTTGATCGCTACGAAGCCCCTCGCGCCGGGTTGTGGAAACGGCGTCAGGCCGGAGACATGCCTCAAGGGTCAGTATCGGTTGGGGCCTCGCCGCGCAGTAGCGGTTCCACAAGCCTCCGCTGGATGAATTCCCGCTGGTCCGGGTTGAGTTCCTGGGCCTTACGGTACATCTCCAAGGCTTTATCGCGCTGCTCGGGGCTTGCGGAATAGGCCATGCCCAGGCCCAGAATGGTGCTATGATCATTCGGACGGAGGGCAGCGGCTTTGTTGAACCACGCGATGGCTTCCCTGTTGTCGTTGGCTTTCAGACACACAAGTCCGATATTGTACAGTGAGTTGAAATCCGTGCTGTCCTGACTGAGCGCGGCCAGAAGGTATCGTCTGGCCGATTCCAGGTTGCCCCGGATGCCTTCCAGGACTCCTATCCCACACAGCCCGGCGCCATTTTGCGGGCTGAGTCTGAGCAACCGCCTGTAATACTGTTCCGCCTGGTCGTGTTGATCTGTCTGCAATTTGAGATCCCCGAGCTTTTCGAGGGCGAACTGGTTGTCCGGGTCGATCTCCAGCATTCGAGTCAACAGGGAGTCGATAGTTTTCTCTCTATTCAGATGGTGCAGACAGTTCAATCCGGCCTTGATATCAAGCATGTCATTTTGCGAGAGCTGCTTTTTCAGCTTGAAATCGGAAATGAATTTTTCGAGCATCGAGTTCGGTTTCAAGCCTGTCGCCTGGATCGATTCGAGTATGCAGATGGCTGTCGAGTCGATCAGGGTGAGCTGCTGCGGGTAGTTGTAAGGTAAGAACCGGAAGAGATGGCTTTGCATGATGCTGTCCACGCTCCCGTGACGCAGGTTGGCTACAAACAGCATCTTTTCCTTCGGGTTGTTGATGTCGGAGTCGATGTTGACGTCTTTCTGGGCACGGTCCGAAAGGTAATAGGCGATGATCTCACACTCCGGTGGCATCGCGACGACGTCGGACTTGTCGTTCATCAGCGGGTCCATATAGGCGGCAACCTCCCGCGCTTCGGGATAATGCTCGTCCTGACGGCCGAGAGAAGGCTGTTTCAGCAGAAAGATGGACCCGGTGACCGCCCAGGCCACGGCGAGAATCAGGTCGAGCGGAATGCCCCGTGGCAGCTTGACCCTCTGGGTGATCCACCCGCCGATTGATTGCATCCCGGACGCGCTGAACAGAAGGAAAAACACCAGGCCGGACGAAAGGGCCCTGACCGGTGGAATCACTCTCTGGTAAATAATCAGCAACAGTGTGGTCAGGACGAGCGACAGGGCCAGCAACGGAGCGCGCCGCAGACCGAGAATGAATGCTACACCCAGCAGTATCTGCATCGGCAGTGGCAGGACTTCGACGAAATATTCTATCACCGATTTCGCAAATTCCGGGAGCTGTGAGAGCACCTGCGGCATGGGCTGCGGGGTGACATACTTGTTGGCGATCAGGGCTTTCAGACCTGAATCGAGCATCAATGGAGTGTAGCACAAAGCGGTCCCGGCCAGAATGCAGCCCCCTGCCGCAGCCAGGCGGAGCAATACGGTCTTCCTCCCGCCTTTCAGGGCCGGATTCACGTCCCACAGTAACCACGCCGACAGCGCCGCGACAGAGAACAGCATAACCGGCACCGTGAACAGACCCGCCACCGAACCGAGTACGAACAGGGTCCAGTCTTTCGTCGAACCGCCTTTGCCACGAATATTCACCGCGGCCCAGAAGACAACCGCGGTAAAGAGGCAGACCAGCATGTAGCCTCTCGCGTTGACCGAATAGGCGGCCAGCCCGGACGAGGTGGCGGACAGGGCGAGGGCCCAGTAGCCTGAGCCCGGCCCGAAAGCTTTGTTGCCGAGCACGAACATCACCGGCAGCAGAAGTATTCCCGCCAGGAATACCGGCAACCTTATCGCCCATTCCCACGGATCGAAAGCCAGAATCGAGGCTTTTACGAGGATAGTGTGCAGGATGTGGTTGTTGGGCAGCGGGTAGTAGCCGATCAGCTTGGTGAACGGAAGCCTCGCAAACCGGATGAAAGTGAAAGCCTCGTCGTATTTGATTGTCTGGTTTATGAATTCAAGCCGGATCAGTATCCCGATCAGGATCAGGACCGCTGCGACGGCAATTCCTTTCAGGCTCAGCCGGCCGAATGCGATTCGGCTGCTCCCGATAAAATCGGAAACGAATTGAAAAGGATGGGTTCTCTTTTTCACCGCCGGAATTCTGCGTTTAGCTTTTTTGCCCATTGTCGGTCGACCCGCCCTTGTCTGAAACGATATAAGACATTGACACGCAAAACTTGCCTCTACATCTTTCATCATGCGATATCGAACGCTTCGAGAATCAAGGATAACATGTCGAATAGTGTATAATTACTTGCTGTTGTGGTCAAGTGAATCATTCCATGAATACTGCCATTGGTGTAGATTGTCCATTAAGCGGCAGGTATGAATGCATATACTGCGCTGATTGGCGAACACTGGGACTGGTAAATCCGATTGTCGGCCTGATCTGACAATCCAATCGTTGATCCGGGTGCTTGGTTCCTCGCTCTTCCCGGCGATTCCGGATGTCCTTGCCGGTGCGGGGAGTCGCGGCGCTGAAAGCAGACTCTGATATTCGATGCACCGCCGGCATGCCGGCGGCAATCCGCTTTGTGCCACCGTATCCGTTGGAAATCGGGAGAGCGGCAATGAAATTATCAGTGATCATGCCAGTCTATAACGAAATCGGAACGATTGAAGAAATCATTGCCCGTGTGCTGGCGGTGGACCTGGACAAAGAACTCCTTGTCGTGGATGACGGGTCGACGGATGGAACGTCCGAGTTTTTACTTAAGCTGGACGATCCGCGGGTCAGGGTGTTTTCGTTGCCGCACAACCGTGGCAAGGGCGCCGCCGTGCGCCGCGGCATCCAGGAGGCGCGGGGGGATGTGGTGGTCATCCAGGACGCCGACCTGGAATACGATCCGGGGGAGTACCACCACCTGATCGCGCCCATCCTCGACGGGCGGGCGGATGTGGTGTTCGGCACGCGTTTCCGCGGCAGCACGGTGCGGGTGCACATGTACTGGCACGCGGTGGGGAACCGTCTGCTCACCACTGTCTCCAATATCTTCACAAACCTCAACCTTACGGACATCGAGGTCTGCTACAAGATGTTCCGGATCGAAATCCTCAAAAGCCTTACTTTGCGCTCCAACGGTTTCAGTTTCGAGCCGGAGGTCACAGCCAAGGTGGCCCGGAAACGCTGCCGGATTTACGAGGTCCCCATTTCCTATTCCGGACGCGACTACAGGGAAGGCAAGAAAATCGGCTGGAAAGACGCGATAACCGCATTGCTGGCCATAGTCTATTTCAGGTTCAGGGATTGATCTCCCGTGTACCCAGCGCCTCTGTCGGCGGCCGCGGCCGCTGCGCGGTTGCCCGGGGGTAAAGTTAATAATACGTGAGAAAGCCAAAAACAGTTGACATGACAAATGATTTTCAATATGATGGGTTGTGCAGAACAAAATAAAACAAATAGTTGTCGCCGCCGTTACGCTGGTTCTGTTTCTCCTGACGGCCTCCCGGCTGACAGCAGCCGAGGCGATTTTCTACGGCCGCATCAGCGACCCGGATGGGTACTCGAACGTCCGCGAGCGGGCGGACGGAGATTCGAAAGTTATCGGCCGGATCGCCGAGGGGGAGACGTTCCTGTTCGAGCCGAGCGCCCTCTTCGCCTGGTGGAAAGTCTATTTCCAGGACATGCTGGACCTGCGCCTGCGGGGTTTTATCCACAAGAGCCGGATTGTCCAGGCGAAGGGCACCTACAGCCGGATTGGCGACGGATACGTGGCCAACCCGCAGAGCGTGCTCAAAGAGATCGGGAGCGACCTTTATCCCTCCAGTGCCGAGCTGTACGAAATGTCCGGCGGGCGGCTGATCAGCAGCGACGGCCTTATCTACGATCCCTCGCGCGACAGGTGGGATAGAATCGTCTCTCCCCACCCGAAGAATATCCCCAACACTTTCTGCGCAAACGGGGACCGGATAGTCGCCTGGAGATGGAGGGGCGAAATCTATGTCTCGGCTGACACGGGTCAGACCTGGCGAAAGACTTCCGATGATGGCAGGGTTTCCATCTATCCGTACAAGGAGGGGTTTCTTTGCCTAAAATACGATCCGAGAATACCCTTGAAAGAAAGGGAAGTCGGATGCAGCGGTGATCTGGGCGCCACCTGGAACACAATGCCCTTGCCGGGGCAGGCGGGGCTGCTGAAAGTCTGCCCGGACGGTACGGTCTATTTTGGCCTGAGCAGTTACCTGCAAGACAACGGCTGCCACGGGGTGAGTGTGAGCCGCGACCTGGGCCAGAGCTGGATCGAGATCGCTCCGGAAGTGCTGGGCGACAGAGCGGTCCTGACGGTTGACTCGTACGGCGGGAAATACTATGCGGGCACGGGGGAGGAACTGTTCGTGGTCGACGGGCAGGGGCGCCTGTGCGGCCAGTACAGCCGCCGGACGACCTCTCCGTTCCCCATGTACATCAACGATCTCGCCCTGGCCGGCGGCCGGCTTTACCTGTTCGACTGCACCAGTATCTTTATCGCCGACCCGGCGCTGACCCACCTCGACACCTACACCATCCACCCCTCCATCCATGACTGGAACAAGCCTCTCCTCCGACGGTCCTGGCCTGACAAGTGCGCCGCGGGCTGTGTGATAGGCCCCGAGGGTGAAATCTATGTCTCCCGGAAAGAGGGGGTGTTTCTCAGCCGCGATGAGGGAATCTCATTCAAGCAGACCGGGATCAGCAACCGACGGCTGCCCGCCAATGCCCTCTGTCAGTTCCAGGTCGGGGACACGCTCCTTGTCGGCACCGGGATGGGTCTGGCGATCAGCCGTGACAGAGGGCGCGATTTCCGCACTGTCACCCCGCAGCAGGGGTTGACTGAGTTGAATGTCTGCGCTGTGTACGGTGACGGCAGGGGTTTTATCGTGGCGGCGGGGAGGGAGTATTTCGCCTATAGCGCCGACGGCGGGCAGAGTTTCATCGCGGTGGCCGCGCCCGGTCTGTCCACGGGCGGCGGCGACTGTATCAACCTGTTGGGCCGCGGCCCCCACGCGATGCTGTTCAGCCAGGGCCTGCCCCTGCACGTGCTGACACACTCCGGCGACGAGGTGCTGCTGCGCAGGACAAAGGAGACTCCGGATTTCTCGCTGGCCGGGGACATCGACAGTTCGGGGAAACTGATAGTCTATTACCGGTATGTCAACCAGAAACGGCTCTTCCAGCTCAGCCGGGAGGGGCTGGAGGGGCCCTGGGAGGACATCGCCGGCTATGAAACCCGTCCCAACCCGAAAAACCCGGTCCATATCAGCTCCGAAAGGGCGATATACATTGCCTGCCGCGATATCAACGCGCCGAAAAACCCGCCCTATCTGGACAGGCTGATCTGCAGCTACGACCAGGGCCGCTCCTGGCTGGTAAAGGATTTCTCGGAGTACGGGATCAACATGTTCGGTTTCGACCCGGACGGGACACTGACCATGCGGATGAAGAACGACGAGTACGCCAGCGGCGATTTCGGCAACAGTTGGCAGCGGGTCAGGGAATTCAACTGAAGACGGGATGGAGGCAATCGCTCACCCGGCAGAGTGAACAGCAAGGGCCTGCGTCACTACGCAGGCCCTTTGTTCTTTGGAGTCTCAGGCCTGTTTCGTGGATTTGCGGTACCGTCCCAGGTAAATCATGCCCTGCCCCAGAAGGAACATGATCGCCGCCTCACCCAGAAAGGCCAGGCCGGCCCCGAGAGTGGTCCAGTAGCCCAGCACCCGGCTGATCAGCATCAGGACCAGGGCTGCCGCTCCGATGCCCATACTGATCCGGCCGATCACGACATAGGAGCTCAGCCCTGTCTCCTCATCCCCGATCCCCTCGGCCACCGGGTCGATCGGCGTCCTGAGCTTCTCGAAGAAAGAGTCCAGGCGGTGGTTGTATTCCTCGCTCTGGTGCGCGTTCAGCCAGGGCATGGCCAGAAGGAACACCCCCAGCGGAACGAGCATCAGCGAGTATGCGGTCACACCCCAATGATAGTCCAGGAACAGGTCCACTCCGGCCAGGACAGCGGCCACCGAGACCCAGGCCGCCACGGCCCGCCACAGCGTGGTGAGCAGTCCCGGCACCAGGAACAGGAACAGGCAGAGCGGGAACAGGATAGTGACCAGCTCTTTCAGGCTCCAGTCCATATGGAACACGTAGACCCCGACCAGCCCCACGCTCACGCCCACGCTCATCACCAGCATCGCGATCCAGCTCGGAGTGCGCCTGTAGAGCAGGCCGATCATCAGCGGGACATTGGCCGGCACCACGATCAGCCCGCTGACCAGGATCATGATCTCGAACACTCCCATATCCTTGATCGATGCGTAGAACGAGGCGACCAGGATCACAACCAGGCCGACGAACAGGGTGCTGAGCCGTCCGATAAGCATCTGGGCCCGGGGGCTGGCGTTGCGCTGGAACACCCGCTGGTAGACATCCCGGCTGAGGATCGCGGCCAGGTAATTGTAGCTGGAGTCGATCGAGGTGACCGAGGCGGCGAAGATCGCGGCGATCAGCAGACCCACCAGGCCGGTGGGCAGCACGGCCATGGCGATGGCGACATAGCTGGCCTCCTCGGGACGCGAGAAATTGAGCGCCGCGGCGGCGGACTCCACATCCAGCCCGGTCGCCCGGGCGATCATCGGCGGCAGGCACCAGAGGATCGCCCCGGCGATGAACAGGATGCCCGACAGGAGGGCCACTTTTTTGGCCGCTTTTTCATCCCGCACAGCAAAATAGCGCTGGGCGTTGCTGCCGGTGTTGTTGCCGAAAATCGAATTCAGAAAGTATGCCACCAGGTAGAACCAGGAATTGTTTCCCTGCCAGCCGTTGATCTGGAAATAATGCAGCTCGTTTGCCCGGACCATAAAGGTGTGGAAATCGCCCATATGGATCAGACTGAGCACGAACACCACGCTGATTGTCCCCAGCAGCAGCAGGGACTGGATCGTATCGTTGACACAGACCGCCCAGAACCCGCCGATGACCGTGTAGACCAGCACCGCCACCCCGGTGATGATGATCATCAGCTGAAGGTTGGTTTTCATGGCATAGGCGAGGATCATGCTGATCGAGTAGAGGAAGATGCCGCAGTAGATGATCGAGATGGGGATCGTGGTCCAGCTCAGGAACTGATGGGTGGACAGGCCGTAGCGGGTCTCCAGGAATTCCATGGCGCTGGTGATCCGGGTGCGCCGCCAGACCCCGGCCAGCCAGAACGCGCCGACAAAGAAAGACAGGCCGCCCAGGGCGTACATCAGCACCCCGGTGAAACCGTAATCGTACGAGAACCCGGCCCCTCCGGTGAATGTCCAGGCGCTGAAACTGGCCATGAAACAGCTCGCCCCGGAGATCCACCAGGGCATCTTGTTCCCGCCCTTGAAATACTCATCCTCGTCCTTGTTCAGCTTGTTGAACAGGAAGCTCATGCTGATCATCAGCACCAGATACCCGATTATCACCGCGATATCGAGATAGGAAATGGCTTTCATCTGCGAGCCCGCCTTCGGGAGATGTGGATGGGAGAAGCCGCCCGGTTGGTCAGGGAAAAGGAGAGAATGCGCCAGGGCGATGGCAGAGAAAATAAGGGGTGGTCAGTCGGAGGGCAAGACAGTGTCTTGATCTTGTCGGAGCGGATCAAAGATTTGATTGCATACCTTTTCGGGCGCGGAGAAAGTCACCTTCGCCCGGTTTCATCGAATCACAGCCGGTCCGGGTAGTCGCCGATGATGCCATCCACGCCCAAGGCCTTGAGGCGCGCGATTTCCTCCGGCTCGTCCACTGTCCAGACCAGGACCCGGAAACCCTGCTTATGGCATCGTTTCACCAGCCCGGCCGTTATCACGCCTTTGTTCAGGTTCACCGACCAGGCCCCGAGCGCGTGCGCTACCGCCAGATAATCCTCCGGCAGCTTGTCCCCATAGAGCGGCGCCCGGCGTATCTCCGGCGCGATCACTTTGATCTGCTCAAGTTGATCCAGGTCGAAGGAGCTGACCACGAACCTGTCAACCGGCACGGCGTGTCCCAGCACCTCCAGACGGATGAGCGCCGCCGCCGGCCCGGCCGTGCCGGGGCCTTTGAGTTCCACGTTCACGTTGCACCTGCCCCGGACCAGGGCAAACACCTCGGCCAGGGTCGGGATTTTTTGCCCTCCGCCGGCATCCAGGGCCGCCATCTGGGCTACAGTCAGCGCGCCCACGGCTCCCGAGCCGCCGGTGGTGCGGTCCACGGTCTCATCGTGGATCACAACGAGCTGGCTGTCGGCGCTCAGGTGGACATCCAGCTCCACCATGTCGGCGCCCTGCTCCACGGCCGCGGCAAAGGCTGCCAGGGTGTTCTCGGGATAGGCCCCCGAGGCCCCGCGGTGCGCTATTTTCAAACAGCCGCTTTCCAATGCCGACTCCCGGCTGCAGTTGAGAAAAAGCCCCAGCGCGATCACAAGCGCCAGGGCAACGCTACGCCGCGGCGAAATGCGGCCCGTTGCGGTCAAGAAGTACTCAGGCTGCATGGTCATCCCCTCTGTTCACTCTGTTCCGATCTGCGGTTCGAATATAAGCCAGGACAGGGATGCCATATCTTAGGGCCGCTCCGCCCGATTGTCAAACCAGTTCTGCGTGTGGCGGGCCGTTCCCGCCTCAGAAATGGGTCAGGGACGGTTTGCCGGTGGGGTAGACGTTGAACCCCAGCTCGAACAGCGCCTCGTGGTCCAGCAGATTGCGGCCATCGAACAGGAACGCCGGTTTCTGCATGGACTTGAAAATGCGCCCGTAATCCAGAGAGCGGTAGAGGTCCCACTCGGTGAGCACGGCCACGGCGTGCGCCCCGGCTGCGGCCTTGTAGGGGTCCGCACAGTATTCCACCGTGCCGGGGGCGCCGGCCAGGTCGGCGCGGGCGTTGTCCAGGGCCTGCGGGTCGGTGACCGCCAGGGCGGCATGCTCGGCCAGAAGCTTGGAGGCGATATGGATCGAGGGCGACTCGCGCGTGTCCCCGGTGTCTTTCTTGAATGCGAACCCGAACAGGGCGATCCGCTTGCCGGCCACGGTGTTGAACATCGCCTCCAGCATCTTGCGCACGAAACGCTCCTGCTGATACTCGTTCAGCCGCACCACCTGCTCCCAGTACTCCGCCACCTCGCCCAGGCCGTAATAGCGGCAGATATAGACCAGGTTCAGGATGTCCTTGCGGAAACAGGAGCCGCCGAAACCGGCGCTGGAGCGCAGGAACCTCGGCCCTATCCGGCTGTCCGCCCCCACGGCGCGGGCCACCTCCTCGACATCCGCCTGGGTTTTCTCGCACAGGGCCGAGATGCTGTTGATCGAGCTGATACGCTGAGCCAGGAACGCGTTGGCCGTGAGCTTGGACAGCTCGGCGCTCCAGACGTTGCTGGTGAGTATGCGCTCGCGCGGCACCCACTGGGCGTAGACCTCGACCAGGGCGGCCTGGGCCGCCAGCCCGCTTTCGGTGCGCCGCGCACCGATCAGCACGCGGTCGGGGCTGAGCAGGTCGGCCACGGCGGTGCCCTCGGCCAGGAACTCCGGGTTGGAGAGGACCTCGAAATGCAGGCCCCGGTCGTTGGCGTTGAGGATACGTTCCATGGCGTGGGCCGTGCGCACTGGCACGGTGCTTTTCTCCACGATGATCTTGTCGCTGGCGGCCGCTTCCAGGATACAGCGGGCCGTGGCCTCCCAGTGCTGAAGGTCGGCGGCCATGCCCGCGCCCTCGCCGAAAGTCTTGGTCGGGGTGTTGACCGAGACGAAGATCAGGTCGGCTTTCTTGATCGCCGCGTGGATATCGGTGGAAAAGAACAGGTTGCGGCCGCGCGACTGACGGACCAGTTCGATAAGCCCCGGCTCGTAGATCGGCAGGCTGTCGCTTTGCCAGGCATCGATCCGCGCCGCGTTGATATCCACCACCGTGACCCGGCAGCCGGGGCATTTGTCGGCGATCATGGCCATGGTCGGGCCGCCCACGTAGCCGGCGCCGATACAGAGGATGTCTTTGACTTGCATGGTCGGGAATCTCCCTCGGCCCTGGAGTGACCCGCGGACTGCGCGCGCGGGGGGATGCGGATTCAGCGGTTAAAGGTTATTCGAGCTGAACACTTTGTCAAGGTATTGACGAGTATTTCAAGAAATGGTGAAATCCGGGGTGACTGCGGAAAGAAAAACCGGCCCGCCCGCCTGTACAGGCTGCGCATAGCCCCGAAAGCCGTGGCCTGAGGCAATTCACTCCGTGGCGCCGGAGGCCGTGCCGGAGTAATGGACAGACGGTCATAAAAACGTACGACACTCTCCGTTGTCCTGAAATCAACTCGTTTCCACATTCCGCGCAAGAGCCTCGAAAGGCTGGAACCGTGTTCTGTCCGGCCGCCTCCGAAACATTGCTTATCCCGATCTCAACATGGAATTAACCGTCATGAAACCGGGACTTAATCATTCCGGGTTAACTTAGACCTGCATCGATTGTCCTTAAAAACCACTCTTTCCCGGAGGTGCGTATCTAACACAATCCACCGTTATTCCGGCTGCTCCCAGCCATGTCCATGCGCACCAAATCCGTGAGGCCCTAACCATGAATTTCAGACCCTTTCTCCCCCTGCTCCTCCTGAGCGTCCTATCCCAGCCCTGCGCGGCGCAGCCTGCCGAGGACATCACTCTGTCCGCGCGCAGCTCCATACTCAACCGCTATGTCTGGCGCGGGATCGCCGGTAGCGGCAAGCCGGTGCTTCAGCCCTCGGCCAACCTGGCCTGGCGGGGTGTGAGCCTCGACCTGTGGGGCAATGTCGACCTGAACGGCGAGGCCGGTCTGAACGAGGTGGACCTGACCTTGGGCTGGTGCGGCTCCAAAGGCGCGTTCAACCTGGAGGCCGGGGCGATATACTACTCTTTCCCCAACACCGGCATCGCAGCCACCACCGAGGTCTACCTCGGCCTGTCCCACAGCTCGGCGCTCAGCCCCAGCCTGCGGTTCTACCGCGACATCGCCGAGGTCGAGGGCGAATACCTGTCGCTGGGGCTCAGCCCGCGCCTGCCCTGGGGTGGCGAGGATTCCGGGCCGGTGTTCGGCGCGACTCTGGGTTACGGCTCCGGGAGCCACAACCGCTACTACTACGGCGCCGGCCGGGCCGCGTTCACCGACCTCCAGCTCAGCCTGAGCCTGCCGTTGGCCCTGGGGGAGAATTACACGCTCACGCCCCTGCTCGGCTACGCCGGCCTGCTGGACCGGCGCATCCGGCGGGCCATGCCGCACGACGACAGTTTCATCGCCGGGATCACTTTTGCCGCATCTTTCTGAAGTTTCAGTCCTTGGGCTGGCACCTCACCCGGCGCGGGAATTCCGATGGATGGACCGGCCGCGGGCCAGGCACAGTGGGACAGGGGGAGTTTCCCGAGCTTCAGGGATCGGATTCCCCGGCGCCCTCCTGTGCCGGAAGGAAATATTTACAATTCAGGCTTGCTTCCTGGCCCGTGACAGGTTAACATTTATTCGCCCGTGAACCCGACCGTCAGAGCGCCGCGGAATAAAGCCCGGCGCCCTGACGTTCCGGATGTGAAATCCATGCCGAGGAGTCCTCAACATGTCCAGTCACTTTCTCCGTCGTGCAGGTATCGTCCTCTTTGCCGCAGTCGTGCTGGCCGGGTGCTCCGGCGGTGAATCGCCCACGGTGAGAATCAGCGCCAAGGTGATGCGCGACAAGATCAAGGGCGGCTGGGCCGGGCAGACCATCGGGGTCTGTTACGGCGGGCCGACCGAGTTCCGCTGGGAGGGGGCCTGGATCCAGGATTACATCAAGCTGGACTACAGCGCCAAGCAGTTGGAGGAGTATTTCAACAACGACGACCTGTACATGGATTTCTCGTTCCTGGCCGTGTTCGACAGCCTGGGACTGGATGCCTCCTCGGACGCCCTGGCGCTCAAGTTCGCCAACGCCGGTTTCGGCCTCTGGCACGCCAACATGGGCGGACGTTGGAACATCCTGCACGGGATCATGCCACCGGCCAGCGGCTACTGGAAGAACAACCCCCACGCCGATGACATCGATTTCCAGATCGAAGCCGATTTCATCGGCCTGCTCACTCCGGCCATGCCGGCCACCGCGGTGAAGCTCTGTGACCGGGTGGGGCATATCATGAACTACGGCGACGGGGTCTACGGCGGGATGTTCGTGGCGGCCATGTACTCGCACGCCTACATCGAGTCGGACATCGTCAAGGTGGTGGAAAAGGCCCTGCTCAGCATTCCCCCGGCCAGCGGCTATGCGCGTTGTATCAGCGACGTGATCGGCTGGTGGCGCGAGAACCCGGATGACTGGAAAGCCTGCTGGTACGAGGTGCAGAAAAAATGGTCCGAGGAGATCGGCTGCCCGGAGGGTGTGATGCAGCCCAACAACATCGACGCCAAGCTCAACGGGGCTTATATCGTGATCGGCCTGCTCTACGGCGGCGGTGATTTCGGCAAGACCCTCGAGATCGCCACCCGCTGCGGCCAGGACTCCGACTGCAACCCCTCCAACGCCGGTGGTGTGCTGGGCACTCTGTTGGGCTACAGCAAAATCCCCGAGCAGTGGAAAGTCGGTTACGAGGGCATCGAGGACCGCCGGTTCGACTACACCGACTACAGCCTGAACCAGGTCTACGAGGTCAACTACCGCCTGGCCTCCGAGCTGGTCACCCGCGGTGGTGGCTCGGTGCAGGAAAATTCCTGGGTCATCAACCGCGAGCAGCCGGTACCGCCGGACAGCCTGGAGGTTTCGTTCGAGGGCCTGACTCCTTTCGAGCTGCGGCGGTTAAACGACATCGTGCTGGACAAGAGCTGGCGCGCCGAGTTCACCGGCCGGGCGTTCGTGGTGGATGGCGTGATGCAGGGGACCAGTGGCCTGGCCGAATGCCACGTGTTCCTGGACGGCAAGGAGATCGAGCAGGTCACTCTCTCGGCCGATCCGCATGACCATCGCACCCCGCTGTTCTGGAACTACGACCTGGAGGACGGGCCGCACACGCTGGAGATCAGGAAAATCGGCGGCGAGGGCGTGCCGGTGCTCAACCGCCTGCTCCTCTACCATTGAGCTTTTGGCTTTAACAAATCGGCATATGCTCCCCGTTTCTTGCCGCGGAGTGGAAAACAGTGAATCCATCTGTAGGGGAGGGTCTCAAACCCTCCCCTACAAGTTTTTGCTCCACACTCCGCCCGGATAGTATTTGGAGAATGATGAACACGGAGAAGAGCAAAATACGGGCAGGCACCGACCTGTCCCGCCAGGTGGAGTACTGGAACGGTGCGGCGCGGGGCAAGGCGTTCAGCCATCCGCTGGATGAGACTTTCCTGGAGCGGCAGCTCCCAGTTGAGGCTTCGATCCTGGATTACGGCTGCGGCTGGGGCCGCATTCTGAACCGTCTTGCCGCTCTGGGCTACACCCGCCTGAGCGGGGCCGATCCCTCCCCGTCCATGCTCGAGCGCGCCCGGGCCGAACACCCCGGCCCGGATTACAGGCTGCTGGAGGGCGCGCGCCTTCCGTTCGCGGACCGCGGTTTCGACTGTGTCCTGCTCTTCGCGGTCCTGACCTGCGTGCCCACCGACAGCGGCCAGCGCGGCCTCGTGGCCGAGGCGGCCCGCGTGCTGCGCCCCGGCGGGATTTTCTACGTGAGCGACTACCTTCTGCAGAACGACAGCCGCAACCTGGAGCGCTACGAGCGCGGCCAGGCCCGCTTCGGCGTGCGCGGGGTGTTCGAGCTGCCCGAGGGTGCCGTGCTGCGACACCACGAGCGTCCCTGGCTGGATGGCCTTTTCGCGGGGTTCGAGCCGCTGCTCTGGAAAGAGTTCCCGGTGGTCACCATGAACGGCAACCCGGCCCGGGCTTTCCAGTGGGCCGGCCGCACTCCGGCCTGATCTCCGCCGAAATCTTGCGCCTCCGGCCTGTCCGCTTATATTCCTCCCAGAGTCTTCCGCGCGTGTGTGTGTGCGTGTGTGCGATAAATCCTCATCCGACAAGACCGGAAGCCGACAGGAGAAAGAGGCAATGATTCCGAAGTCCATCTTTCAGTTTTCCATGGCCGCGCTGCTGTTGACCTGCGGCCCGATCCTGGCCCAGAGCCTCCAGCGCTCCGTGCCGTTGGAGTTCACCAGCCAGGGGACGATCCTGGTGCAGGGCATTCTGGGCGATACGCTCAAGGCCCGCTTCGTACTGGACACCGGGGCCGGCTGCCACGTGATTTCCTACCGCGCCCTGCGCAAGCTCCAGGCCAGCGAACTGGGCCGCTATGTCAATTTCCAGGCGGATGGCACGCGCCAGGACCGTCCGATGTACGAGATACCCGCACTCGGTGTGGGGCCGGCCGTGCAGGTGGCCCCGGCGGTGGCGGTCTGGGACATGCTCGACAGCAGCGGGGTGGACGGTATCCTTTCGGCGGCCTTTTTCCGCAACCGGGTGGTGACCCTGGATTTCACCGCCCGCGAGATGGTTTTCGAGGACAGTCTTTCGCTCCTGAAACGTCTGGAGGAGGGCGAGATCGTCCCGGTCAAGACCCAGGACGACCGCGGCCGGGGCCTGCTGGTGTTCTTCGATGTCTCCGCACCGGTGGACCACATCCTGGAATGCCTGTTCGACACCGGGGCCGGCACCACGCTCGATGAGCGCTATCTGAAGCTGCTCAAGGTCATCAAGCCGCAGCAGTGGGTGGGAATCGGCGAGAAGGGTGAGCGCCAGTTCGCCTGGAGCGGCAGCCTGGAGTACATCGCCCTGACCTTTGCCAACGGAGTGGGCCTGGACGACGCCCCGGTGGGTTTCGTGCCGAACATGCTCTACGATGGCCGGATCGGCTGGAATTTCTTCACCGGCCGGGTGCTTACCTTCAACCTTCCCGAGCAGTACGTGATAATCAAGAAACAGTGATCCCCGGAGCTTCCGCCATGCTTAGAGCCTGCCTGTCTGCGGTCCTGTTCCTGTCGCTCGTGTTCTGTGCGTGTTCTGCAGGTGGAGGCCGGGTCAGCCCGGCCCCCTGGAGCGTGGCGGAGGGTGTGCTCAGCCTGGAGGGTCGTCCGGTGCTGAGCGGCCTGCCCGCCGGGGTCGCCGTGGCGGACAGCGGAAACACCGCGAGCGGGGCGTTCCTGCACCTAACCACCGGCCGGAGCGACAACGGTTATTACTGCTGGACCGGAATGCACATCGAGGGCCTGGAGCGGTTCACCGCCCTGTACCGAAAAAAAGCCTGGTGGATGAATCCGGCCTTCGGCTCCAGCGAATCCGAGCTGCCCACCGAGGTGCAGTTCCTGCTCTGGCGCTGCGCGGATGGCCGGATCGGGCTGCTGCTGCCGCTGATCGACAAGGGCTACCGGATGAACGCCGGCGGGGCCGGGGGCGCCCTGATGCTCACCGCGGACGACAATATGCCTGAGGGCCCGGCGGGTGTGGAGCTGCGCGGGGCCTATGTCGCCCTGGGGGATGACCCCTACACCCTGCTCGACAGCGCGTTCGCCGCGGCGGTGCACGCCGTGGGCAAGGGACGGCTGCGCACGGAGAAAACCCCGCCACTCTGGCTCGAAAGCCTGGGCTGGTGCACCTGGAACTCGTTCTATCACGAGGTCACGCACCAGGGTGTGCTGGATGGCCTGAAATCGTTCAAGGTCGGTGGGGTGCACCTGGGCTGGCTGGTGCTGGATGACGGCTGGCAGCAGGTCCGTGTGCGCGGGGGAGACATCAAGGGGACTTTCCTCTGCGGCCTGGGCGTGGACAGTGTGAAATTCCCCCAGGGGCTGGCCGCCACTGTCTCCGCGGCGCGCGACACCTACGGGGTGCCCGACTTTTTTGTCTGGCAGACCCTGCAGGGCTACTGGAACGGGATCGACACCGCGGCCGCGGAGCTGAAGCCGTTCCGCACCTGGAATTCTGTCGGCAAGTCCAACCGTCCGCTGAACGAGACCATGCTCGAATCGCTGCCCAGGCCGTTCAGCGTGGTCACGCCCCAGGACATCCGGGCTTTCTACGCCGCCTACCACGGCTGGATGGCCAGCCAGGGCGTGACCGGCCTCAAGGTGGACAACCAGTCGCACCTGGAATTCATGACCTACGGCCTGGGCCCCATGACCGAGGTGATGGAGGCCTACAAGCGCGCCCTGGAGGCCTCGGTGGACAGCCTGTTCGGCGTGGGCAACCTGATCAACTGCATGGGCCAGGGCACGGATGAGTTGTTCATGAACGCCACCTCCAGCGTGGTCCGCAACTCGGATGACTTTTTCCCGGACCAGCCGGAAACCCACGGCCAGCACCTGACCACCAACGCTTTCAACGACCTGATGACCGGCCAGTTAGGGGTCCCGGACTGGGACATGTTCCAGTCCGGCCACGCGTGGGGCGCGTTCCACGCCTCGGCGCGCGCCGTGTCGGGGGGGCCGGTCTATCTGTCCGACCGCCCCGGCGCGCAGGATTTCGGCATCCTGGCCCGGATCAGCCTGCCGGATGGCCGGGTGCTGCGCTGCCCGGGGCCGGCCCGCCCCACGGCGGATGTCCTGTTCCGTGACCCGCAACGTGAGGATGTGGCCCTCAAAATGTTCAACCACAACCGCTGCGGCGCCTGGGTCCTGGGGGCCTGGAACTGCCGCTACGACAGCCTGAGCGCGGTCACGGTCCACGACAGCCTGGGGGTGTCGCTCATCCCCGGCCTGAGCGCGGAGGACGAGTACGCGGTCTGGTCGTTCGGTTCGGGCAAACTCTCCCTGCGCAAAGTGGGCGAGTTCTGGCCGCTGGAGCTGGGGCCGAGGCAGTTCGAGCTTTGCACTGTGGCCCGGGTGGACAACGGGGTCGCCCCGCTGGGACGGACCGATATGTACAACGCTGCCGGGATTTTCGCCAGTTGCGGCTGGAAGGACCAGAACACCTACGCCGCCGGGCTGCTCTCGGGCGGGAAGATCGCTTTCTACAGCCAGAAGAAACCCGTCTCGGCGTCCACCGAAGCCGGGGCGGCTGTGGCGTTCGAGTACGACCCGGACAGCGGTCTCCTCAGCCTGGAGGCGCCGGGCGCGGAGCCGGTGAACCTGACAATCGCTTTCTGACAGGGGGCACAATGAGCTACGATCCGGTAGCCCCGTTCGAGGACCGTCCCACGCCCAGTTGGGGGCTGGTTGTCACGATCGCGGCAGGCACGGCTGCGGCCGAGGGAACTATTCTATACAAGGGGCGGACTTTCGAGGGCGACCCGGCCTGGTTCCAGACCATTCTGCTGTCTGTCCTGGTGGCCGCGGCGGCCTTTCTCTACTGCATGTTTCACACGCGCTACCGTGTGAGCGGCGGCGTGCTGGAGCTGAGCTGCGGCCCGTTCCGCCGCCGGGAGCGGCTGGATGAGATCGAGAAAGTGGAACTTCTGCCGGTGGCGACGAGCCGCATCCGCCGGATAGAGGCAGTCTTTCCGCAGGCTTTCTGCAACCGCTACGATGACTGCCTGCGGCTGAGCATGGACGACGGGCGGGAGGTCCACCTGACACCGAGCGACCCGGTGGCTTTCGCCCGGCGGCTGGGCTGGAACGAGGATATCTGAAAGCCTCAATGCTTGTCGTGGCGGCCGCGGGAGATGAAACCCACGATCAGGCTGAACAGCGCCGAGCCCAGGATCGCCCAGACCACCGGGAATCGGTCCTCGCCCATGGGCAGGCTGAAAAGAAGCGGCAGGTGGCTCGCCCGGGCCAGCCAGGTGCCCAGCAGTGCGCCGATCAGGCCCACGGCCGCCGAGACCAGGCAACCGCCCAGCGAGTAGCCGGCTATCGCCTGGCCGATCGCCCCGCAGACCGCGGCGATGAGCAGGATGAAAATGAAGCCGAAAAAGGACATGACCTGTTCTCCTGATTTCGGTATGGATGGTTGTTCCGCTGCATTTCCGGTCCGATGTTGAATATAATCTCCGATGCGGATTTGCAAAACACCTGTCCGCCGGGCGCCATTGACTCTTCTAAGAGGCCTGCCAGGGGCTGGAAAGGGACTCTCTCATGCAAAGACGGGATTTTCTGAAGGCGGGCGGCGCCCTGGGCCTGGGCGGCGCCCTGGCCTCACCGGTCCCCGCGCGAGCGCAGGCGGACTCAGCCGGCGCGGCGAAATCCGGAAGCACTCTCCAGGCGGATGTCGTGGTGGCCGGCGGCGGGATGAGCGGGGTCTGCGCGGCCCTGGCCGCCGCGCGCGCCGGGGCCAGCGTGGTGCTGATCCAGGACCGTCCGGTGCTGGGGGGCAACTCCTCCAGCGAGGTGCGGATGCATATCTGCGGGGCCAACACCCACGGCATCCCGGACAGCCGCGAGACCGGCAGCCTGGAGGAGATGCGCCTGGACAACCAGGTGCGTAACCCCCAGCGCTCGGCTGCGATGTGGGACCTTATCCTCTGGGAGAAAACATTCTACCAGCCGGGCCTGACCCTTCTGCTCAACACCACGCTCGACGGCTGCCGCCTGGACAACGGCCGGATCGTTTCGGTGCAGTGCTACGACATGCGGCGCGAGGAGCACCTCACCATAGAGGGGTTGCAGTTTGTCGACTGCACCGGGGACGGGACCCTGGGCGTGCTGGCCGGCAACCCGTTCCGCGTGGGCTGCGAGGCGAGAGGCGAGTTCGATGAATCCCTGGCCCCGGAGCAGCCCGAGCCCTACACCCTGGGTTCCACGCTTCTGTTCCAGGCCCGCGATTTCGGCCGCCCGATGAAATTCATCCCGCCGGCCTGGGCCTATCGCTACGCGACTGACGAGGAACTGGGCCGCGGGCACGAAAGCTACGAATACGGCTACTGGTGGCTGGAGTGGGGCGGCATGCTGGATACGATCAAAGACGACAACCGTATCCGCGAGGAACTGCTGAAAATACTGCTGGGGGTCTGGGACCATATCAAGAACCGCGGCGACCACGGGGCCGACTCCTGGGCCCTGGACTGGTTCGGTTTCATCCCGGCGCGCCGCGAGAGCCGCCGCCTGGAGGGCGCCTACTGGCTGCGACAGAACGACCTCACGAGCGGACGGGTGTTCGAGGACGAGGTGGCCTACGGCGGCTGGCCGATCGACCACCACCAGCGCGAGGGTTTCTACCGCAAGAACGACGATTTCTTCTACCAGCAGCGGCTGGACAAGCTCTATTCCATCCCGCTGCGCTCGTTGTATTCCGCCAAAGTGCCCAACCTGTTCTTCGCCGGCCGGCAGGTCAGCGCCAGCCACGTGGCGTTCTGCTCCACGCGGGTCATGGCCACCTGCGCGGTGATGGGCCAGGGCGCGGGCGTGGCCGCGGCGCTGGCGGCGGGTAAGGACAGCCTGCCGTGCGAGTTCGGCCCGCAGGACATCGAGGCGGTCAAGCAGACCCTGCTGCGGCAGGATGCCTACCTTCTGGGCACCCCCAACCGCGACCCGGAGGATTTCGCCCGCACGGCTAAAATCTCCGCAACCACGGAGCAGAGCGGTTTCGAGGCGCGTAAGGTGACCGACGGCGTGGCGCGCACCGTGGGGAACGATTCGCACCAGTGGCGCTCGCAGTCTCTGGAGCCGGGCAAAGCCGCGCTGACCTTGGAATTCGGCAAGGCGCAGGTCCTGGGCGAGCTTCACCTGACTTTCGACACCGATCTGACTCGCGCACTCACCCTGACCCACGAGGACAGCTACGACAAATCGATGCTCGCGGGCGCCCAGCCCGAGACCGTGCGCGACTACCGCATCCAGTGCCGGGTGGACCGCAAGTGGAGCACCGTGGCCGAGGTGAGCGGCAACTGGCAGCGCAAGTGTGTGCACCGCTTCAAGGACCTGCGCTGCGATGCCGTGCGCCTGGAGGTGACCGCGACAAACGGCGCACCCGAGGCCCGCGTGTTCGAGGTGCGCTGCTACAGTTGAGCCGGGTGGTCGTTATATTCCTTCTTCATCTGGAAACCGGTGCAGATGTTTTTGTCAAAAAAATGAGACCCTTTTTTTGAAAATGAGAATCCCTTCAACCTCCAAAATCTTTGACGGTTGAAAAATAGTAAGATAGGTCAGTCCTGCCAGAGGCATGTTTCTTGATTAACAATCACTGTTGATCACTACTTATGCCTTCTTAGACTACTGGCGCTGACTCGCTTACCGGAGGGGATTTTCATGAAGGCGCATTTTCTTTCACTCTTTCTTATCGCTCTATCCGGACTGCTATCGCCGGCGCTGCCGGAAAAAGCCCCGGAATTCGACCGTCCGGCCCTGCACGCCCAGGCGCTGGAGGAATCCCTCACGCCGGTCAGGCCGGGAGCGCCGGGCAAGTTTGCGTTCTGGAATGTGAATGCCAGCCAGTTCATCTATGCGCCGGCTTTCGATTTCAGCCCGGTTGCTGGGGCGGTGGCTTACCGTTTTAGTGCGGTCCCGGACTCCAGCGGAAAAGGATACGTTTTCCAGGCACAGGAGCCGTGGGCCGCGCTGGCCCCGATCTGGAACGATCTGCCCGTGGGTTATGTCGACCTGGAGGTCAGCGGGCTGGACAAGGCCGGGAAAACGCTGGGCACGGCAGGGAAACGCCGCTTCTACCGCTCGGCCGCGTTCGACGGCCCCTATCGTGAAGACCCGCAGTACAATTACTGCAAGAGCGCCCAGCGGGCCCTGGGCTATCTGTTCCACCACCGGTACCTTCAGAGCTGGATCACCACAGGCGCGCCGGACAGCGCGTATTTCCTCTACTGCTACCCCTCCAAGATGGAGGCCGCCATTATCGAGGGCATGCTGCTGTACTCCAGACTGGCCCCCCAGGACAGCGCTGGAGCCATGACAGTGGCGATAAACGCGGGCAAATACCTGATCGCCCACAGCCTGCCCGCCGGCTCGCCCCTGGAGTTCTTCCCGCCGACCTACGATCCGTCCTTCCTGGACCAGCAGGCGAGAAAGACCAACGATGCCTCGCTGCTGTACCGGGACCAGCTCATGTTGTCCTATCCGTCCCAGGCGGCCTTGGCTTACCTGGATCTGTACGGGGTCACGGCGGATACGTCTCTCCTGAACGCGGCGGTCAGGATCGCCGGCACCTATGCCAGGATTCAGCTCGCGGATGGCAACTGGCCGCTGAAAATGGATATTCACACCGGGAAGGCGGTCGCGAGCAACTATGTCAGGGTCGGGCCGATTCTTGAGCTGTTCACCCGCCTGAAAACTGATTTCGGGATCGAAAGGTACAGCGGCAATTATCAGGCAGCCTGGCCCAACTATCTGCGGCCGTTCGAGAGTTTCAATTTCGAGGGGCAGTTCGAAGACGTGGAACCGAGCAAGCCGTACTATAACCTTACGCACTACGGGGCCGTGGATGGGGCGAACTATTATCTGGACCATGCCACGGAGAACCCGGAAAACCTTGGCATGGCCCGGGAGTACCTGCGTTTCGCCGAGGACCAGTTCGTGGTCTGGGAGCGGCCCAGCCCGTCGCCCGGACCGGAGTGGAGAAAGAAGGATTCCTCCGACTGGGTCACTCCCTGCGCCCTGGAGCAGTACGACTACTATGTGCCCATCGATGGCAGCGCCGCCAATTTCATCGACGTCTTCCTGAAAGCCTATCGGGTTACCGGTGACCGGTTGTTCCTGGCCAAGGCGGTCTCCCTGGCCAATTCGATGGTGACGGTGCAGAATGAGACCGGCGGCCACTACCCGACCTACTGGTGGCGGTCGCGGTACAAGCTGTCGGACCGTTTCGGCTGGATCAACTGTTCGATTGCCTCCGCGAAGACTATGTACCGGCTGGGGGCTTTTCTGGAGCAGCAGGGAGACGACGGGTCCGGCCGGTGACTGGATCTGAACCGTGGACAGGCGGCCCGCTTGCGCCTGTCCGCGACTGTGGCTGGTCTGCAATTTTCGTGTGCTTTCGTCTGCTTTCGAGCCGCTTTGAATGATAAAAGCCTTGACCCTGGCCGGGGCCCGTGCAATAATTCGTCCATGGTTACGAACTGCCGCATCCGTCCAGACCAGCGAAAACAATCTGTCTTTCAACTGCAGATTCAAGCTCCGCACACTTCAACGAGGGAGTGATTGATGAAACCGATCGACCGTCGCGGTTTTCTTCGCAGCGCGGGCATCGGAGCGGCCGCAGTGGCCGCCGCCGGGCCCTACATCGCCTCCGGCTGGGCCGCCAACCCGCCCTCGGACCGGGTGAATATCGCCGTGATGGGTATCCACAGCCGCGGCCGCGCCCACATGGAAAGCTTCGCCGCCCTGCCGGGTGTCGAAGTCTCGCTGCTCTGCGATGTGGATGAGCGCCTGTTCCCGGAGGCGGTGGACGCACTGGAAAAGATCAGCGGCAAGAAACCACGCACCGCGGTAGACATTCGCAAGGTGCTGGAGGACAAGACCATCGACGCGGTCTCGATCGCCAGCCCCAACTACTGGCACGCCCTGGCCGCGATCTGGGCCTGCCAGGCGGGCAAGGATGTCTACGTGGAGAAACCCACCTCCCATAACATCTGGGAAGGCCGCAAGATCGTGGAAGCGGCCCGCAAGTATGACCGTATCGTGCAGACCGGCACCCAGAGCCGCAGTAACAAGATGATGCAGTCGGCGATGGAGTTCCTGCACTCGGGCAAGCTGGGCGATGTCTACATGTGCCGCAGCTGCCTGATCAAGGCCCGCGACAGCTTCGGCCGCGCCCCCAACAGCCCGGTGCCACAGGGCGTGCACTACGACCTCTGGGTCGGCCCGGCCGCCTGGTATCCGTTCAACGAGTGCAAGTTCCACTACAACTGGCACTGGTTCTGGAACACCGGAAACGGCGACACCGGCAACACCGGCCCGCACAACTGCGACCGCGCCCGCTGGGGCCTTCAGCTCTACGAGCACCCGCGCAAGATCCAGAGCCTGGGTGGCTACTACAAGTTCGGCAATGTCTGCGACCAGGAGACCCCGAACCAGCAGATTTCGGTGATGGAGTATTCCAACGGCAAGATAGTCCAGCTCGAGGTGCGCGGCCTCTACTCCAACAAGGAGGAGGACATCGAGCAGGGCGAGTTCTTCTACGGCACCGAGGGCTGGCTCAAGCTGGGCGGTTCGAGTTGGCAGAGCTATTTCGGCCGCAAGAACGAGCCAGGGCCGGGCATGGGCGGCAACGAGGCTGATGCCCAGAAAGCCGCGACCAACACCCGCGGCGAGGCCGGCGACCCGCATTTCGGCAATTTCATCGACGCCGTGCGGGCGCACGACCGCTCGATGCTCCACGCCGACATCCTGGAGGGCCACCTGTCCACCTCGATGTGCCACCTCTGCAACATCGCCTACCGCACCGGCCGCACCGTGATCTTCGATTCGGCCACCGAGACATTCCCGGGCGATGAGGAGGCCAACTCCCAGCTCAGCCGCGAGTACCGCTATCCCTACGTGGTGCCGGAAGTGGTCTGATCCATCCGGCCCGCCTGTTTTGATAAGCCGCCGCCCTCCGGACTGGAGGGCGGCGTTTTTATTTTTTGAGGCCGGCCTGTGTCCGCAAACCGCGGGGATGGAAAACAAGCGCGAAAAAAAGATTGCCATTTAAGTGTCAAAGGGCTCGAAAGCCTTCTTTGGACACAGATTATTTGTTAGATTGATATACCAGCCTTTTAATTCCGGTTTTCATAATCATCTGGAGACTCCTCGTGCAACCGCTACGCCTGGCGGCAATCGGCCTTGTTGTCTTTATCTCCAGTGCTTTATCCTCGCCGGCGACGTCACAGGAGGCGGTCCCGGGGCTGACCGACCTCGACTCGTTGCTGGAGGTGCGTATCAGCACGGCCTCCAAGTACGAGCAGACCGCGGGCGAGGCCCCGGCCGCGGTGACCATTGTCACCGCGGAGGAGATTGCCCGTTTCGGCTACCGCACCCTGACCGAGGTGCTGGAAAATGTCCGCGGCTTCTATTCCACCAACGACCGCCTGCTCGATTACATCGGCACGCGCGGTTTCAACCGCACGGCCGACAACAACAACCGCCTGCTGCTGATGATCAACGGCCACACCATGAACGAGAGCTATTTCGGCTCCTCGTACTACGGGGACGATCTGGGGCTGAACCTGGATGCGGTCGAGCGGATCGAGATCGTACGCGGGCCGGGCTCGGTGCTCTACGGCACCAGCGCCATGTTCGCGGTGATCAACGTGATAACGCGCGACGGGGCCGCGGTCAACGGGATGAAGGCCTATGGCGAGCTGGGCAGCTACGGCCGCCGGACAGCCGGGCTCACCGCGGGCCGTCTTTTCTCGAACGGCCTGGATGTGAGCCTGTCCGGCCGGGTGACCCGCGCCGACGGCGCCGACCTCTATTTCCCGGAGTACGACAGCCCGCAGACCAACAACGGCGTGGCACGGGACTGCGACTGGGAGCGTCAGCGCAGCCTGCTGGCCACCGCCGCCTGGGGTGATTTCAGTTTCCTGGGTTTCCTCGGCACCCGTAAGAAAGGGGTGCCCACCTCGCCCTGGGGCATCGATTTCAACATCCCAGCCACCTCTTTCCTGGAAGAATACAAGCTGACCGAGCTCAAGTACGAGCACCGGCTGAGTTCCGGGCACGAGCTGATGCTGCGGACCTATGTCGACCATTACGGCCAGCGTGGGCATTACTTTTTCGACGGAGTGATCGGGCAGGAGAAATTCGCCGAGAACCATTACGGCTCCGAGGTCCGCTATCTGTGGGACCCGAAGCCCTACCTGCGCCTGATCGCCGGGGCCGAGTTCCAGAAACACCCGCGGGCTTTCTTCCGTTCCTGGGGTCCGGATAAGGTCTATTTCGACCAGGACCATCCTTTCCACACCTGGTCGGCCTACCTGGAGGAAGAGCTCCAGTTGCGGACGAATCTGCTGCTGACCCTGGGCCTGCGCCACGACAAGTACGCCTCGCGCAGCAACTCCACCGTGCCGCGGGCGGCCCTGGTGTGGGCGGCCGCGCGGGGAAGCTCGGTGAAGCTGCTCTATGGCGAGGCTTTCCGGGCGCCCAATGTGAACGAGGTGTTCTACGACGCACCGTCCATCGCCCAGGGGAACCCGAACCTCAAGCCCGAGAAAATCCAGACCTTCGAGCTGGTGCTGGAAAGCCGTCTGGCCGCGAGCTTGCACGGCACGCTCTCGTTCTACGACAACTCCATGCGCGATTTTATCGAGCAGGTGGAGGCTTCGGAGGATCAACTGAGCCATTTCGTCAACGCCGGCCGTCTGCGCGCGCGTGGGATCGAGACCGGCCTGAAAGCCGATTTCGCCTCCAGGTACGGGGTGTATCTCAACTATGCCTACCAGTTGCCGCGCAACCGCACCAACGGGTACAGGCTGCCCAACTCGCCGCGCAACCTCGTGCAGGCCGGGGCCAGCGCCTCTCTGCCCCATGGCCTCAGCGCGGCGCTTCAATGCCGCTATTCCTCCTCGCGCCGCTCCGACAAGGGTGTGACTGCGGACGCGTTCACCCTGTTCGACCTGAACCTGGCCGGCGAGATCGTACCGGACCGCCTGCGACTGGCTTTCAAGGTGCGGAACCTGTTCGACAGCCGCTACGACTATCCGGCCGGGCTTCCGCTTCTTCAGGCCGTGGTGCCGCAGAACGGACGGACGGTGCAACTGAGGCTGGAATGCTGGTTCTGAGCGAAGTGGTTTAATCCGCCGCCCGTAGAGTGGAGACCGGACTGCCATGAAAAGGATGCCCATCATCCTTCTGAGTCTGCTGCTGTCGACAGCCTGGCTGTCCGCCGATCTCTGTCCGGCCCAGGATATGCCTGTCCCGGTGGACCTGCAGCTCAACCTCCTGCTCAAAGTCATCACATTCAACCGCAACCTCGCCTCCCGCGGCGGTGACAGCCTGCGCCTGGGGATTGTCTACCAGGAGCCGTTCCGCAATTCCCTGCTGGTCTGCGAGCAGATCGAACGGGTGTACCGGAGTCTGGGAACGCCCTTGGTCAAAGGTCTCCCCCTGGCCCTGGCGCCGATCGATATATATCGTGAAAAACTGGATGAGGCCGTCTCGCAGCGCGGGGTGGATATCCTCTATGTTGCACCGCTGCGCGCCTTTGACATCCGGACGATCGGCGAGTTGTGCCGCAGCCGGGGTATTGTCAGCGTGACCGGGGTGCCCGAGTACTGCGGCCAGGGGCTGGCCGTGGGGATCGGCCAGAATCGGGACCGGCCCGAAATCCTGATCAACATACGGGCCGCCCGGGAGGATGGGGCGGATTTCAGCTCGCAGTTGCTCAAGCTGGCCCGGGTGGTGCAGTGAGACCCGCACCCGGGCTCCTGTAGTTCAGCAGTGGGGGACGGAGAAAGAACATGTTGCGCAATTCCCTCAGGATGAAATTCGCCGCGGTCATCACGGTGCTGATCGCCGCCATCTCGGTGTTCTACTACCTTTACGTGCCGGGGCGGATCGAGGCGCAGGCGATGGAGTCGGTGGGGCGCAAGGCGGTGGGGCTGGCCCGCATGGCGGCTTTCAGCGTGGGGCCCGCCCTGCTTTTCAACGACCGTGAGGCGGTGCGGGAGGGGCTGGAGGGGGCGCGGCGGGTGGATGACCTGGCCTACGTGATGGTGCTGGACGAGCACGGCGAGATGTTCGCCGCCGTGGACAGCACCCGGGCGTTCGCGGCCGCCTACCTGATACCCACCCGGCCGGACGAGGTGGTGATCCGCGGCGACTACTGCCGCACGGTCAGCGAGATCGAGTCGGGCGGGCGGGTGATCGGACGGCTGTACCTCGGGTTGAGCCTGGACAAGCTGCACCTGGAAATCGCGCGCAGCCGGACCACGGTGGCCCTGGTCAGCCTGGCCATTTTCCTGCTCGGTATGGGGGCTGTGCTCGTTATCAGCTGGGCCGTGACCAAGCCCCTGTCCGAGCTGGTGGAGACAGTCCGCCAGATCGCCAGCGGCGACCTGTCTCAGCGCGCCCCCTCGGTCAGCGCGGATGAGATCGGCCATCTGTCCCTGGCCCTGAACTCCATGGCCGCCAACCTGGAGATCGCCTACGCCAAGCTGGGCAACATGAATCGCATGCTCGAGCAGGAGGTGGAGGAGCGCACCGTCGAGCTGCGCCTGGAGATAATCGAGCGCAAGCGGGCCGAGGAGAAAGCCGAGGCGGCCAACCGGGCCAAGAGCGAGTTCCTGGCCAATATCAGCCACGAGATACGCACCCCGCTCAACGGGGTGGTGGGCTCATCGATCCTGCTTCTCGACACGTCGCTCAACCCCGAGCAGCGTGAGTATGTGGAGACGGCCCGGGTGTCGGTGGAGTCGCTGCTCTACATTATCAACGACCTGCTCGACTATTCCAAGATCGAGGCCGGCAAGCTGAAGATCGAGTATGTCCCCTTCGCCCTCAGCTCGGTGATCGAGGAGGTTATGGACCTGTTCGGCCGCCCGGCCCGGGAAAAGGGAGTGGAACTGGTCAGCTCGGTGGCGCCCGAGGTGCCCAACCACCTGCTGGGCGATCCCTGGCGTATCCGTCAGATACTGATGAACCTGCTGGGCAACGCGGTGAAATTCACCCTGCGCGGATCGGTCACCCTGGCGGTGAGCGCGGTGGAAGGCGAGCGGGGCAATGTCCGGCTGTTCTTCTCGGTCGCCGACACAGGGATCGGCATCCCTGAGGACAAGCTTTCGACGATTTTCGACAAGTTCACCCAAGTCGATTCCTCCAACCGCCGTCGTTTCGGCGGGACCGGCCTGGGCCTGGCCATCAGCCGCCAGCTTGTCGAGCTGATGCACGGCCGCATCGGGGTGGACAGCGAGCTCGGACGGGGCACGCGGTTCTGGTTCGAGCTGGAGCTGCCGGTGCTCAGCCGGGAGAACATGGACCCCCAGACCTTGTCGCGCCTGGCCGGGCTGCACCTGCTGGTCGTGCTGCCGGATGGGACCGAGCGGCTGGTGCTGATGCCCCTGATCGAGCAGATGGGACTGGAGGTGAGTGTCGCCGATTCGGTCGAGTCGGCGCTCGATCAACTGGAACGGTGCGCCGCCTCGGGCGGCCAGCCCAGCTCGCTGGTGATCGCGGACAGTGAGCTCCCGGCCGAGGGCGCGGTGGAGCTGGCGCACCGCATCGAGCAGTTGCGCGAAAGCATCGGGGCGCGGCGGCCGGCTCTGATCGCGGTGGTCCGCAGCCCGGAGCAGGTGGGCAAGATGGCCCGGGCCGGGTACTCGGCTTTCATCACCCGTCCGGTCGGGGCGAGCAAGCTGCTCGACGCCCTGGTGATCGCCTGGGAACTCGGCTCGGGTGGACGGATCGACCCGGAACGCCATGAGAAGCCGCTCTCCGGACTGGTCCAGCTCGCCGGCGATTTCGGCCGGGTGGGCTATGCCGCCCGGGTGCTGCTGGCTGAGGACAACCGGGTGAACCAGAAAGTGGCCCTCTGGATGTTAGGCAAGCTGGGTTGCCGGGTGGACCTGGCCGAAAACGGACGCCAGGCGGTGGATATGTCCCAGCGGAACAACTACGACCTGGTGCTGATGGACTGCCAGATGCCGGAGCTGGACGGGCTGGAGGCGGCGGCCGAGATACGCCGTCTGGAGGGCGCACAGAGCGCGCACCTGCCGATCATCGCGGTCACCGCCAGCGCGCTGCAGGCAGACCGGGAGCGTTGCCTGTCCAGCGGGATGGACGACCACGTGGGCAAGCCGCTGCGCCCGGCCGAACTGCGCCGAGTGCTCGAACGCTGGGCCCCGGGTTCCCGTCAGACTGCCCGCGCGCAGGCGACTGCGGCCGGGGGGGAGAAAAGAGCGGAGGAGGACCTGTCGCCCGGCCCGGCAGCCGCACCGCCGCTGGCGGTCAATGGAGCCGCACTGTTCTCGGGCCTGGAGCCGGAGAAACTTAGGCCCCTACTCGAAAGCTTCATCGAGGATGCCTCCGCCGAGCTGGCGGCGCTGGTCGCGCTGCTGCGGGAGGGCCGGCTGACTGACGCCTCGGAGCACACGCACAGCCTGATGGGGTCCAGCGCCACAGTGGGGGCGTTGCCGCTCAACCGGGCCTGCCGCGCTCTGCATGCGGCGGTCAAGGCCTCAGACCTTGAGTGCGCGCGCGAGCTGCTGCCCACGCTGGAACGTGAATTCGAGCATCTCCGTTCGTGGCTGGAGCAGTGCGACTACAATCCGGCCTCAAAGGCATGATAGCAGTGTACCGGCAAGGGAGAGAGAAGAAAGGGGGTCAGAATGAAGATCCTGATAATCGACGACAGCAAGTTCATGCGCACGAGCATGGAGACCCGGCTCAAGACTTACGGGTTCGAACTTTTTCAGGCCGAGAACGGTGAGGCCGGGATCAAGCTCGCTCTGGCTGTGCGTCCGGACGTAATACTGCTGGATGTACGCATGCCGGGAATCGACGGGTTCGAGACCTGCCGCCAACTGCGCCAGTACGACAAGATGAAGAAAGTACCGGTGATCATGGTGACAGTGGAGAGCGACGAGTCGGCGGTCAAGAAAGCCATTCAGTCCGGAGTGACCGATTACGTGCTCAAGCCGGTGAATTACGACGATCTGGTGAAAAAGCTGGACAAGATCATGCTGCTCGACTGAAGCCTCACCTGAGTGTTTATCTCCGCAAGTGAAGCCTTCGCCGGATCGTTCAGGCTACGCTCCCTTTGCACCGTCCCAAGCGCCAGCCCCGGTCTCGTTTTTTTGCGACGGTTTTCGACGCTATCTGCATATCATCCTGGCAGCGGGAAATGGTATGCCAAGCCGGTTGAATTATTGCTCCCGGCGACTTATTTTGTCATTCAATGCCGTTCAGTTGAGCCCACTCAGTCCGAGAGCCGCCCGAGCCGATGATGCGATTGACCCGTTCCGCCTACCTGTCCGCCCTGCGCTGCCCGAAAAAAATGTACTACCAGTTGCACGGCCAGCCGCGCGAAAGCGGCCCCGACCTGGCCGCGCGCATGTTCAGCGCGCAGACCCGTCGCGTGGGCGAGCTGGCCCGCCGCTCGGTGGGCACAAACCCTGGTGAGTCCTGGAGCGCGCCCTGGGGCGGCCCGGGCGGTGAGGCTGTCGCGGTCGAGGAGACCGCCCGCGCCCTGGCCGACCCGTCGCTGCGGGTCATATTCGACGGGGCGTTCGAAAGCGGCGGCATCTTCGTGCGGGCCGATATCCTGGAGCGGCTGGAGGACGGCGTCTGGCGGGTGCGGCTGGTCAAGTCCTCGGCCTCGCTCAAGGAGAACAACCTCAACGAGCTGGCCCTGATCAAGCACGTGCTCGGCGCCTGCGGCCTTCGCCTGGACGGTTTCATGGTGATGCACCTCAACCGGGGCTATGTCTTCTCCGGCGGCGACTACGACCTGTGTGGCCTTTTTTCCATTCGCGAGGTGAGCGAGGCCCTGCCGCCCAGCGAGGAGCGCCTTCTGCGCGAGCTGCCCCGCATCCGCGAAATCCTTGAGGCCCCCGAGCCACCCGTGGTGTCAGTCGGCCCGCAGTGCCAGCGCTCCTCCCGCTGCGACTTTTTCGATTGCTGCCAAGCCGGGCCCTCCGGCTCTGACAGCCTCGGCTGCCTGCCCGAAACCCCGCCCGAGCTGCTGGAGCAGTTGGCCGGGATGGGGATAGCCGGTATCCGCGACATCCCGGCCGACTTCCCCCTCAACCCGCGCCAGCGGCGTGCCCGGTTGAGTTGCCAGAACGGCGGGACGGTGTTCGAGCCGGGGCTGGCCTCCGAACTGAAAGTCCTGCGCTACCCGCTGCTGTTCGTGGATTTCGAGGCCTCGAGCCCGGCCCTGCCGCGCTTTGCCGGGATGCACCCGTTCGACCCGCTGCCGTTCCAGTGGTCGCTGCATATCCAGGCGGCCCCCGGGCAACAGCCGCGGCATGTCGAGTTCCTGGACTGTGGTCCGGGAGACCCGCGCGAGGGTTTTATCCGCTCGCTGGTGCAGGCGACAGCCGGGTTGGAGGGCAGTGTGGTGGTCTACAACAAGGATTTCGAATCGGACCGTCTGAAAGAGGCGGCCGTGATGTTCCCGGAGCTGGCCGGTCCGGTCGAGAGCCTGCGCCGCAGGCTTTGGGACCTCTGCGCCGTGGTGCAGAACAATGTCTACCATCCCGGCATGTGCGGCTCGTTCTCGATCAAGAACGTCCTGCCCGCGCTCCTGCCGGGCATGAGCTACGAGGCTCTGCCCGTGAACAACGGCGTCACCGCCGGGGCGGTCCACTATCTCCTGGTGGAGAACCCGCCCGAGGACGCCGAGCGAGAGCGGCTGGAGAGCGAGCTGCGCCAGTACTGCCTTCTCGACACCTTGGCCATGCTGCGCCTGGTGGAATACCTGCAGGAACTGGTGGCGAAAGGAAAGGCTCAGTCGGGGTAAAGAAGGTATCTCAACCGGGTGGCTTTGAAACGCTCCAGCTCGGGCTGCCAGCTCTGCATGATCGACTCCACCGCTTCGCCCCGCCGCAAGCGCTCTTTCACGTCCTGCCGCCCAATCCACAGGTCTATTTTATTCAGTTCGAATTTTTCCGGGTACAGCCGTTCGATCACGGCCAGCAGGAGCAGCCCGGCTTTCAGGCTTTCGAGCCGCTGCGGGCCGGTCACCGTGGCACGCACTCCGCGGCAGGCCTGGCCCTTGAACACGTAGTCGGCTGGGGTGAATGTCGTATCGCGGAAACTCACCCCGTCCACTCCCGCGGCGTTAAGGCTGTCGGCCAGGCCGGGCCGGGTGATCCAGGGGGCGCCGTACAGCTCGAACGGCGCCTCGGTGCCGCGGCCGACCGAGAGGTTGGTCGCCTCGGCGATCCCCAGCCCGGGGTACAGGAGCGCGGCCATCGGGCTGCGCATGTTGGGCGAGGGGTTGATCCAGTTGCACCCCGTGTCGTCCCAGAGCATCCCGCGCCTCCAACCCTGCATTTTCACCACGCTCAATTTCGCCCCGATCCCGAATTCGGCGTTGTACAGCCCAGCCAGCTCGCCCAGGGTCAGGCCGTGGCGCACCGGAATGGGGTAGTAGGCGATGAAATTTCCGCAGAGGGCTTTTTCCAGCACCGGTCCCTCCACGGCCAGGCCGCCGATCGGGTTGGGACGGTCGAGCACGGTCACCGCCAGGCCTGCCTCGGCCGCGGCCTGCATGCAGAGCGCCAGGGTGGTGCTGTAGGTGTAGAAGCGTGTCCCGATGTCCTGGATGTCGAACACCAAAATGTCCAGGCCCTCCAGCCAGCGCGGCTCGGGTTTACGGGTTTTGCCGTACAGGCTGTAGACCGGCAGGCCGCCCTGAGCAGTCGAGGAATCGCCGTACTCGCGGTCCAGCTTGCCCCACAGTCCGTGCTCGGGTGCGAACAGGGCCGCAAGCTTCACCCCGGGGGCGGCGCTCAGCAGGTCCACAATCGAGCGGCCCCGGCGGTCGCGGCCGGTGTGGTTGGTCACCAGGCCCACCCGCTTGCCGGAAAGAGCCTGGAAAGAGCCGGCCTCCAGCACATCCAGCCCGGTCAGCACCGGGACGGCCTGCGGCTCCCGCGGGCGGGCCTGGCAGGCGGGGGCGCAAAGAAGGAGGCTGAGGCAGAAAAACAGCGGCAGCCTGAATAGGCTCATGACTGGCTCCGTCTGAGGGACAGTTGTGTGCTGAGTGTATCTGCACAAAGATAGCCCCGCCGCGCGGCGCGGGCAAGACGACTGTGGCGCTTGACACCCGGAGCGGGCGGGTTATCTTAGGGGCTTGTACATAGCGGTCGGCGCGGTAAGGCAAACGAACAGGCTGAGAGAGTGAAGGAGACAGGCATGCCGCTGGGCGATACGGTCGACAGAGCGCTGGAACTGGCCCGCAATCTGGCCCTGGAGGCGGGGCAGTTGTTGATGCAGCGCCTGGGCACGGATGTGGGCATGCAGCTCAAGGGCGAGATTGACCCGGTGACCGAGATGGACCGACGGGTGGAGGCGCTGCTGGTCGGACGTCTGTCGCAGGAGTTCCCGGACCATGATTTCCTGGCCGAGGAGGACACCCGCGCGCGCGGCAATTCTCCCTGGCTCTGGGTGATCGACCCGCTGGACGGCACCACGAACTACGCCCACGGCTACCCCTGTTTCGCCGTGTCCATCGGCCTTCTGTACGAGGGTGTCACCCGCCTGGGCGTCGTGTACCAGCCCGCCACGAACGAGATGTTCACCGCGGTGCAGGGCGCAGGGGGTTGGCTGGGCGGAAAGCGCCTCGCAGTGTCCCCGCAGACCGAGCTGGGCAGTTCTTTCCTGGTCACCGGTTTCCCCTACAATATCCGTCAGAGCGAGGTGCTCGATCGCTGCCTGTCACGGTTCAAGCGTCTGATGGCGGCCAGTTTCGCGGTGCGGCGCGACGGCAGCGCGGCTTATGACCTGGCCTGCCTGGCCGCGGGCCGGTTCGACGGGTATTGGGAGGAGGACCTCAAGGCCTGGGACACCGCGGCAGGAGTGCTGCTGGTGCGCGAGGCCGGAGGCGTAGTGAAATCTTTCAGCGGCGGGGAGCATGCCGACGGCCGCCCGGGTGGGGTGATCGCCGCCGGGAGCGTGGCCCTCGAGGCGGCGCTGCGCCGGGAGATTGAAGCCTGATTGCATCTTTCGTTCGCGTTATTACTCAACTTCGTGGTCCGATATTGAACAATGTGATAAAGATTATTCTTACCGGCCTGGCGCTCATGTCGCTGAACAGCCTGTCCCTGTCCGCGGCGGACAGCCTGGTCGAGCGGCTCCAGGACAGTTTCGACCAGACCGGCGCCAACCGCCGCCAGACCTACGCCGCGGTGATCGCGGACGTGGATGCCGAGGGCGGCGTGGCCAGCCGGGACCATCTCCTGGCGCGGGCCGTGGCGCTCAACCAGCGGGCGATGGACCTGGAGGATGATTTCATCGACCAGCTCATCGCCTCGGCCCCGTCGTTTGGCCGCCTGCCCATCTCCAACCCGCCGTTCCTGCCCGATTACCGCCGCGCGGCCGAGGAATTCGCCGGCCTGCGCTCCGAGTTGCCCTTTCTGAACGCCTACGCCGACAACGCGCGCCTGATCTCCGAGCGCTGGAGCGATGGCCGCTCGCTGCTGGAGGCGGCCCTGGAGTTCAAGACCCGCTATCCCTCCAGCCGATTCTGGCGCCGTCTGCTGCTGCTGTCCGGTTGCCGCATGGCGGCGCGCGGCGACTGGGACCTGGCGCGCCGGGCGTTCGACCCGCTCTGGAACGAGGCCTCCTCTTCGAGCCAGGCCATCGATTCCTACCGTCTGGCCTGGGCGCTCAAGGGCACGGGCAAGCCGGACATTCCGCCCGCGCGCATGCTGGACTGGGCCCGTAGGCTGGGCGGGGCCGGACGGGCCGCCTACACCCGTCTGCTCGACACCTGGCCCGACTCGCCCGAGGCCGAGGCCGCGGCCCTGGAAAGCGCCAGGCTTCTGCACGACAGTTTCCCGGTGCGGGCGCTCTCGGCCAATTTCCTGCAGGCCGACAAGCTGGACCAGGCCTGTGACCAGTTCGCCGCGCGCTATCCCGGCAGCCCCCGTCTGCCGGAGTTCCTGCGCCTGCGCGCCGATTTCCTCTACCAGTGCGGCAAGAAAAGCATGGCCATCTCGCGCAAGAACGATTACGCCTGGCGCAAGCACGGGGGCAAGAGCCGCCGCAGCACGGCCCAGAAATACAAAACCCTGGCCGAGGAGCATTTCGGCAAGGTGCAGCACCTGGCACGGCAGATCGAGCAGAGCTATCACGGCAGCGCGGCCTATTTTCAGGTCGGCATCCTGGAGGCCCTCGGCCTGATCGAGCAGGACCGTTTCGATCCGGCCCTGCAGTGCCTGAACCATCTGGCCGCCGAAAAGCCCGACTCCGAATCGGTCAACCAGATCTACTGGTACATCGCCCTGGCCGATTACCTCAAGTTCGACTATGTCGCCGTGACGCAGAACCTGGGCCCACTGGAAAACATCTCACGGCGCGACCCGCTCTACTGGTCACGGGCCATGCTGTTCCTGGGCAAGGCCCGTCTGACCCTGGGAGACAAGCCGGGCGCGCTGCGGGCGTTCAACGCCCTGGCGGGGGCCTATCCCTACACCTACTACGGTCTCCGGGCGCGGGCGATCCGGGCCGGGATGAAGCCGCCCGCCCCGCTCGACCCCGCAGCTGGGCCACCCACGGCCGATTCACCGAAATTCCCGCAGGAGTACACGCCCCTGGGGGCGGAAATCCAGAAAACAGCCGCCGCCTGGCGCGCCCTGGGGTTCTACGCCGAGGCGGCCTATGTCTACAACAACGGCCTGAATTTGGTCCCTCAGGATGACCTGCTGCGGTTCCGCATGCACGAGAACCTGTTCCAGGCCGGCTGGTACAACAGGGTCCTGCGCGGTTTCCGCGGACCGTTCCGCGATTACCTCCAGCGCGGTGGCGAGGGCCTGCCCTCGGGTTTCTGGCAGATCGCTTTCCTCGACCCGGAGCCGTACCGACGCTTCATCGAGACCCAAGGCCGCAAGAACGGCATCCCGCCGGCTCTGGTCACCGCGGTGATGCGCCAGGAGTCGAATTTCCATCCCCGGGCCAAGAGCCACGCCGGGGCGGTGGGGCTGATGCAGCTGCTGCCCTCGGTGGGACGGCGTCTGGGGCGCAAGGCCGGCTACGGGACAGTCAGCGCCGCGCGGCTGCTCGACCCCGAGATCAACATCGCCCTGGGCACGCGTTTCCTGGCCTCGAACCTGAACGACTGCGACGGGAACATCGCGCTGGCGATCAGCTCCTACAACGCCGACCCGCGCAACCTTCCGGCCTGGCTGGAACGCTCCCACGGCGACCGGGAGTCGGATTTCGACCTCGACCTGTTTATCGAGCTGATCCCGCTGGATGAGACCTACGACTACAACCTCCAGGTGCTGACCAATTTCTGGCGCTACCAGGAGGTATACGGCGGGAACGGGGACCTGTTTAAGTGGAAACTGTAGTCGGCTTTGTCGCGTTAACACGATGGCAGGTCGGGTGCAACGCTAAAATCTTGACATAATTCCTGTACTGGACTATACTAACGGCTAAGTAAAACATACTCGCCGGCCTTGGGGCCGCATGTTGGCCACGAAGCGATCTGAGCCTTTCAGTGTCGTAGAGGGGGGTTTTTTTATTTCCGGAGACCTGGACAGACAAGCCGTTGTCGTTGAAAATATTGTCAAAGATTACACGATCGGCAGTGAAACCAGCCGGGTGTTGAAAGGCATATCTTTCGGCGTGGCGTATGGAGAGTTTTTCAGCCTGATGGGGCCCTCCGGCTCGGGCAAGAGCACACTGCTCTACCTGATCGGCGGGTTGGCCCCGGTCACGGGGGGACGTATCTGGCTGGATGGGCAGGAGCTGACCGGACGCGGTGACAGCGCGGTCACCCGTATGCGCCACGACAAGATCGGTTTCGTGTTCCAGCGTTTCAACCTTCTGCCCACGCTCACCGCCCTGGAGAACGTGGCCATTGCGCTCAAGCTGACCCTGTTTGCCAACGGGCGGGATGGTTTCGCCGACCCGAGCGAGTTGCTGAACCGGGTCGGGCTGGGTAACAAGATGCACCACCACCCGCGCGAGCTTTCGATCGGAGAGCAGCAGCGGGTGGCAATTGCGCGCTCCCTGGTGCGCCGTCCCGCGATCCTTCTGGCCGATGAGCCCACAGGCTCTCTGGACCGCGAGAACACCCGGCGCGTGCTCGACATTTTCGAGCGCCTGCACCAGGAGGAAAATCAAACCATCATCATGGTCACCCACGATCCTCTGGTGGCGAAGCAGGGTGACCGGATACTGCACCTGGTGGACGGGTGTATCAGCGATAGAGAAGAACTGACATGAGAAAACTGACCAAAAGACAGACCGCCGCGCTGCTGACCCGCGGCATTCCAGGGTACATGTTGAGCTACCCCACGGTGGTCTCGCTGGAAATGACCCACTGCTGCAACGCCAACTGCAACCATTGCAACATGGGCGGACTGATCCCGGGCGAGCAGCGTATCGGGCCGGAGGACTACGGCCGCCTGATGAAGACGTTGAAGCCGATGATCGTCCAAGTGTCGGGCGGCGAGCCCCTGCTGCGCGATGACCTGGAGGGTGTGCTGCGGGCGGTCAAGCCGGTGGGCCACGAGTCGCCATACCTGATCGTGGTCTCCAACGGCTGGCTGCTCAACCGTGAGCGCTACCTCAAGCTGCGCGCGGCCGGGATCAACCAGCTCTCGATCTCGCTCTGCTTCCCGGATGAGCGTCACGACAGCTGGCGTCACATCAACGGCCTGTTTGCGCATCTGGACCGCACCATCCCGGAGCTGGCTGGCATGGGCTTCGATGATATCGTGCTCAACAGCGCGATCACCCACGAGAACATGCCGCACATCATGGACCTGGTCAAAGTGGCCGAACGCTGGGGGGTGTCGATCTCGTTCAGCGCCTATTCGGTGCTGCGCACCGGCGAGCGCGCCTACACCATCGACAGGCCCGAGGACCTGGCCCAGTTGCGCGGGCAGCTCGACCAGTTGAAGGAGTACAAGAAAACCCATTGCGGCCTGATCCAGAACGCCGATTTCAATATCGAGGGCACGTACCAGTTCTTCGAGAAGGGCGAGATACTGCCCTGCCGTGCGGGGCTGCGGTTCCTGGTGATCACGCCGGACGGGTTCCTGAAGCCCTGCTCGATGCACGAGCGCAAGTACACCTCTTTGCGTCAGATACACAAGGAATTCGTGCCCAACAACCATTGCGGCGGCTGCTATGTTTCGATCCGCTCCTATCTGGACAAGCCGATGGGAGACCTGCTGAAAGAGTATTTCTCGTCGCATTCGGTGCGGCGTAGTCCGGCGCTGGTGGCAGCGACAGTCTGAGGATTAAGACAAGGACAGGGTGGAAGATGAAGAAGACTATCACAATGCTAATCCTGACAGCCCTGCTGGGCCTGGTCCAGTCGGCACGGGCCGCGGGCGCGGAAGTGGACCAGATCCTGGACCGCATGGCCGAAAGCTCGGCCCGCCTGGAGGACATACAGGCCGATTTCGTCCAGACCAAGATTATGACCGTGTTCGATGAGACCATCGTCTCGAGCGGCAAGTTCTATTTCCGCAACCCGGACAAGCTGATCCTGGACACCCAGAACCCGGAGCACCAGCAGCTCATCATCAATCACAACCGCGGCTGGCTGCATTATCCCGACCTGAAGCAGGTGCACGAGTTCTCGGTCAAGCAGGCCCAGGACATGAGCGCACTGTTCGTGGGCTTCGGCGGCTCGGCGGCCCGTATCCGCGAGCAGTTCCAGGTGAGCCTGGAGTCCCGCGCCGCGGACAGCACCGGCGCGATGCTGGTCACCCTGGGGCTCACCCCGATCCAGGGCACCTCGGCCGCCAGCCCGGTGCTGGGGATACAGAAAGTGCTGCTCACCGTGCCCGAGGGACGCTGGTACCCGGTGCGCACCGAGATCGTACAGAAAAACGGCGACCGCTCGGTGTATGAGTACACGCACCACCGTCTGAACCTCAGGCTGGCCGAGTCGCGGTTCACGTTCAAGGCGCCCGAGGGCACCACCGTGATCCAGCACAGCCCGGACAGCGGAGTGACCCAGTAGGACGGCGGCGAAACCGGATAGAGAATTGCGAAGCCCGCGACGAGTGCCGTCGCGGGCTTTTTGTTGCTCTGCCTGTAAGGCCGACCGGTTGAGCGGTGCGGCGCGAGGGGGGGGCAAAAAATTGTGCGAAACTCGACGGTATATTATCTTAGCTCCTTTGGCGGGGCTTCGGCAATATCGCGCCGGCAGTAAGGACTGGCTTGGCCGCCGGGCAGAGGGGACTATCGGCGATGGATAGGGAGCGGGACAGGCTGGAGCTGCCGCGGCTGTACGAGCGCCTGATGGCCAATTTCGGGCCGCGGCGCTGGTGGCCGGTCACACCGGAAGCTGGCGGCGAGCCGCTCTACAGCGGCGGCCCGGTGAGCGACACCCAGCGCCTCGAGGTGATCCTGGGTGCGGTCCTGGCCCAGAACACGGCCTGGCGCGGGGCCGCCCGCGCGGTGGGCAACCTGTACGCCGCCGGTCTGATGGATTTCTCCCGGCTGCTGGAGACGCCAGTGGAGCGGCTCGCTCCACTCCTGCGGCCCTCGGGCTATTTCAATCAGAAAGCGAAAAAGATCAAGGCCCTGGTTGGGGCGGTACACGCGCGCCACGGCCTGCGCTGGCAGGCGCTGTTTCAGGAGCCGGTCGCGGTGCTGCGGCCTTTCCTGCTGGCAGTGAACGGGATCGGCCCCGAGACCGCCGACTGCATCGTGCTCGACGCCGCGGGCCAGCCCACGTTCGTGATCGACGCCTACACCCGCCGTCTGTTGTACCGTCTTGGACTGGCTTCAGAAAAAGCGACCTACGATCAGCTCAAGGCGCGTTTCGAGGCCGCCTGCGCGCCGGATGTCAACCTGTACCAGGAGTATCATGCCCTGCTCGACCGCCAGTGCGTGGTCTACTGCCGCAAACGGGACCCCCTGTGCGGCGAGTGCCCCCTGGCCGACCTCTGCGCCAGGAAGGGCGTGAATCCTCCCGTTCAGCCCGGCCGGAAAATGGCCCAGGCTACACTCACCACCGGAGAAAGGAAGCGATGAACAGCCGCGAAACAGTCCTCGCCGCCCTGGAGCACCGCGCCACGGCGCGAGTGCCGCTGGGCTCGTTCGCCTTTGACCACGACACTGTCTCGCGGGTGATCGGGCACGAGACTTTCCTGCGCAACAAGGCGCGCAGCCAGATAGCGCTGTGGGAGGGCCGCCGGGATGAGGTGGCGGCAAGCTGGCGCGAGGATGCGATCGAGTTCCACCGCAAGCTCGACCTGATCGACATCGTGGGCGTGCACGCCGGGGCCAGCTCGGTCCTGCCGCCGGCGGGCTACGAGCCGCGGCCTCCCGAGCGCGTGGACGACAGCACCTGGCGCGACCGCGAGGGGAGAGTGTTCCGCTACAGCCCGGTCACGGATGACATCACATGTATCAGCGACCCGGTGCTGGATGCGTGCGTGTTCAAAGCCCAGGATTTCCCGGCGCCCGGGAGCCTGCCCGCGCCCGACCCCTCCTGTTTCGAGGTGGTGGATGCAGTGATCGCCGCGTTCAAGGGTGACAAGTTCGTGATCGGCCCCTCGGGCGAGGAGGCCTCGATGGTGCTCCTGGGCGACAACTACGAGCGCGGGCTGCTGGAGTTCATGCTCAACCCGGAGGCGGTGCGTGCGGCCCATGTCCGGGCGCTGGCCGTGGGCCTGCTGCAGGACCAGTGGTACATCCGTCCCGGCCAGGATGCCGTGCTCTGGGGCACGGACTTTTCGTACAACACAGGCCCCATGATCTCGCCTGCCATGTTCCGCGAGTTCTGCCTGCCCAACATCATCCAGCGCGCGGCCTCGGTTCACGCGCGCGGGCTCAAGGTGCTCAAGCACGCCTGCGGCAACAACGCCCTTCTGCTGGACATGTTCCTGGAGGCGGGCTACGACTGCTATCAGTCGATCCAGGCCAGCGCCGGGATGGACTTAATGGAGCTGCGCAAGCGTTTCGCCGGGCGCATGGCGCTCTGGGGCGGGGTGGAGGTGGAGCACCTGGTGAGCGGCACGCCCGAGGATGTGCGCGCGGATGTGCGCCGGGCGTTCGAGGCGGCGCGCATGGCCGAGGGCGGGTTCATCCTGGGGCCGAGCCATTCGGTGGCCGTGGGCACGAAATACTACAATTTCATGGCCATGCTGGACGAGTACGAAACACAGAACGCCAAATGGCGCGGGTGATTTTCATAAAACGGACTTTTGGAAAGGTCGGAAAAATGAGCGGCAAAATCAGATCCTGTTTTTTTCTTATGCTTCTTCTGTCTTCGGCCGCATTTGCCGCGGACCAGGCGCAGCCGAAAAAAACAGCGGTATTGGTGGTTTACAGCTCCGGGACCCCGGTTGCCGGATTGTACGACAGCACCATGTCCAGCGAAACCCTGGAGGCGGTGAGCGCCGCGACGCCGGTGGCGCACAACACCGCCCAGGCGGCGCGGATTATCGGCGCGGCCCTGGAAGCGGAGGGACTCCAGGTGCGGCTGGCGCGCGTGGAGGAGTTCGAGAAGAAAGACTGGCGCGAGGTGGAGGCTTATGATTATTTCGTGCTGGGCAGCCCGGCGCATTTTGGGCAGATGAGCTGGGAAATGAAGAAGTTCTTCGATGAAGCCTTCCACATGATCTATATGTCTCC
>JAJFUG010000064.1 GCA_021372515.1 bacterium | reverse complement strand
GACATACGGCCTCCCGGCGGCCCTGTGGGCCGCTGCAAGGTCGAAAAACCTTTTCCACCCGCGGCCTACCGGGCCGCCGTTTCTGTCTTTGGGGGCCGCGCATGTCTGAGCCTCCCGCCGGGACAGCGTGTAACAGCACTCGAAACGGCCAGGGCTGAAAAAGATCCAAGTCCGGCGGCGATTGCGCGGCAGCGCCGCCCTGCAACATGGGAGCGGAATCAACGTTCCGTGTACAGCGGGGTTGGAAGTGGTGACGCGGTTTGGACGAGTTCGCGGCCCCCACGCCCTTTGGTCCTTTCGGGCAAGACCGAAAGGACAAAGAAATAAACGGGCGAACACGAGGTTCGCCCCTACGAATGCAATCGAACGTTGTCGTAGGAGACGGCGCGCCGTGCCCGACAATCTTTCGACAAAAGGCTGAATCTCCGCTTCGCCTTGAACGCGGCCGCCGGAATCCATATAATAACTGGGCCGGTTGGAAAAGAATTGCATTCTCAGCCGGCACATCATACATGCACAGACAAACAGGCCGATGTCAGGCCGAACCCTAACGGTGAACCCGAAATGACCAAGACCGATCCGCGTTTCACCCAGTCCGGCGGGGTGAACATATTCACCGGCAACGAGCTGCTGATCAAGGGCGCGCTGGAGGCCGGAGTGTCGCTGTACTCCAGCTACCCGGGCAGCCCGGTGGCCGAGACCCTGGATGTGATCCGGGCGAACTCCGGCCTGTTCAACGAGCACGGGATCGTGGCCGCGATCGCCAACAACGAAGCCCTGGCCGCGGCGCGGCTGAACGGCTCCCAGGCCCTGCCCCTGCGCGCCCTGGGGATCATGAAAAGCGTGGGCCTGAACGTGGCCTCGGATGTCCTGGAGGTGAGCAACCTGGCCGGGGCGCACCCGCAGGGCGGCGCGGTGGTGATCGTGGGCGATGACCCGCACTGCTCCAGCACCCAGACCCCGGCCGACAGTCGCTACAAGAGCCGCGCCCTGTTCATGCCAGTGCTCAGCCCGGGCGGCTGGCAGGAGCTGAAGGACTGGGTCGACCCGGCGTTCGAGCTTTCGGCGGCTACGGAGTGCTATGTAACATACCTGGTCACCACGGCCCAGGCGGATGGCGGCGGCGTGGTGCGCCTGTATCCCAACCGCTGGCCCGCGATCAACCGCGACAGCCGCGTGGACCTCGACACCGCCGGGCTGGACCTGGGCCGGCGGGTGATGATCCCGCCCTCCAGCTCGCGCGGCGAGGTGCACCTGCTCGAGACCCGTCTGCCCGCCGTCACCGCCCACGCGCGCCGCCTGGGGTTCGACCGGATGCTGAACGCCCCGTCCGAGGGCGCGCGCGCCTCACTGGGGATTGTCACCCACGGGGTCTCGTACCTTTACGTGCGGGATGCCCTGGCCGAGCTGGGGCTTCAGGCCCGGGTACCCATTCTCAAGCTGGGGCTGGTCTGGCCCCTGGACAGCGAGATACTGGCCACTTTCGCCCGGAGCGTGGAGCAACTGGTGGTGGTGGAGGAGAAAGGACCCTTTGTCGAGGACCAGGTGAAAGTGATCCTGCGCGACCTGGCCCAGAGCGGCGGCGAGGAACACCTGGCCCGCCTGACAGTCTGGGGCAAGCGCAACCCGGAGGGCGGCGAGGCGTTCCCGGCCAGCCGCGGCCTGGGTCCCTCGCAGGTGATAAGCGTGTTGGGTCCGGTCCTGAGCGGCCTGTACCCCGACTGCGCCCCGCAGGTGATAACCCAGCTCGGCGTGCTGGAGGAGATATCCGGCTACCGGGTGGAGAGCCCGGCCCGCCCGGCCACGTTCTGCGCCGGGTGTCCGCACCGCGACACCGGCAACCTCCTGATGGACATCATCTCCGACATCAGCCGCCCGGAGTACATGCGGGCGCGCCACGGCTCCGGGCAGCCAATCGACATGGTGGTGCACGGTGACATCGGCTGCTACTCGATGTTCAACGCGATCTGGGACAGCCGTCTGATGCACGACATGTCGGCCATGGGACAGAGCCTGGGCGCGGCCGCGGGCCTGGAGCCGTTCGTGGTCAACAAGCGCGTGCTGATGCTGGGTGATTCCACTTTCTTCCACAGCGGCCTGGCCGGAATCTCCGACCTGGCGCGCCACAACCAGGACGTGCTCGTATTCATCCTGGACAACGACACCACGGCCATGACCGGCCAGCACCCGACGCCCGGCAACGACACCGATATCCTGGGCCGCGCGGTCAACCCGCAGGACATCGAGCGCGCGGTGCGCGGGATCGTGGGGCCGGGCGTTCCGGTCACCACGCTGGACCCCTCGGATGAGTACGCCTACCGACGCACGGCCGAGGATTACCTTCTGCGGCCCGGCCTCAAGGTTATCATCGCCAAAAAGCCCTGCGCGATCAAAAGCGGACGCATCCGTAAAGCCATGCAACGAGAGGTGATAAAGCGCCGCGGCTACCTGCCCGAGGAGCGGCGGATCAATATCACGCCGGAGGTCTGCGAGGATTGCCTGGAGTGCACGCGCAAGACCGGCTGCCTGGGCCTGGAGCGCACGGACACGGTGCTGGGCCGCAAGGTGGGGATCGATCCCAACGCCTGCGTGTCGGATGGCGCCTGCTACCGGGTGGAGGCCTGCCCCTCGTTCGAGGAGGTGACTGTCACCCGGCGCGCGCCGCGTCCCTCCCGCACCGAGGCGGTAACGTTCGACTGTCTGCCCGAGGCGCGGATCGCGCCCCTGGAGAGCGCCTGGCGCTCCTATATCTGTGGCTACGGCGGCCAGGGCTCCAACACCGTGACCGCGGTGCTGGCCCGCGCCGGCATGTACCAGGGCTACGAGGTCACCCTGCACAACCGCAAGGGCATGGCGATCCGCAACGGCTCGGTCAAGAGCATCGTGGTGTTCGCGCCGCCGGGGGCGGAGACCAGCCCCCTTATCCCGGAGGGACGGACCCAGCTCATCATCGGGCTGGACATCCTGGAGACCGCCCGCGCCCTGGATGCCGGCCACCATGTGAGTATCGGCTCGCGCGAGGCCACCGTGGCGGTGGTGAGCGACGCCCGCAACCAGACCCTGGAGACTATCATGGGCCTGAGCGATTTCGATCCCGCGGCTCTGGCGGCGCAGATCGAGCCCTGCCTTCGCCCGGACGGGCTGTTCTGCCGGGATGTCAAGGGCCTGGCCGAGCGCTTCATCGGACACAGCCGCTACCTGAACACCGTGCTGCTGGGCGCGGCCTGGCAGAAAGGCTGGATACCCCTGGAGCTGGCCCACCTGGAACGCGCCCTGGCCGAGGTGATGCCGCGCGAGGAGCTGGAGGCCAACCGTCTGGCGTTCAAGCTGGGCCGTCAGCTCGTGCACCGCGAGGCGGCGCTGGTTCGCCCCGCTGAGGTGCACAGCCTGGACCGGGAGCTGGCCGACCTCACCCGCTGGATCGCCGCCGACCCGGGGGGTGCGCGACAGGCCACGCTGTTTGCGGAGCTGATCGGGCGGGCGCGGCAGGCTCTGAGCATTCCGGAGGAGGAGCTTATCGGCCTGGCGCACCGTCTGGAGGACACGCTCCAGTACGGCGGCGAGCCGCTGGCGCGGCGCTACCTGGAGCTTATTCTGCGGGCCTGGGAGACTGACAGCGCGGCCGAGGGACACCGCGCCACGCGCGAGCTGATCGTGAACCTGCACCGCGCCCTGGTGGTCAAGGACGAGGTCCACGTGTCGCACCTGCTCACCAGCGCACGCAAGCTGGAGCGAGACCGCGAGGAATTCGACATCGATCCGGCCCGCGGCGACCGGATCGGGTACCGTCATTTCACCACCCCGCAACTTACGATATTCGGACGGGATTTCCGGTTCAAGCTCACCACGCGCAACTGGCAGCTTCGGATAATGCGCCGTCTGCGCTGGCTGCGCCGTGTGCTGCCCGGCTGGCACGCCGCGGAGCGCGGGTTCGGCCGCTGGTACGTGGCCACGGTGGTGGAGCCGTTTATTGCGCGGGGGAGCGGGCAGCGGCCCTCGTACAAGGCCTGGGTGGAGGCGATCAGGAGTGTGGAGCTGGCCAAGGGCTACCGTGAGGTGCGCGCACCGGGCATGGAGGCGGCCCGCCGTGCGGTGGGGCTGCTGCTCAGGAGCGGGGCACAGCCGGAGCCGGAGATGGAAAAAGGAGACACGAACGGCAACGGGGCACACGGTGCAGTGGCGGGTTTCGGCTGGAGCCGGATCGGGCCGGCCTCGCGGCTGCTCAGCAAGCACAGGCTGGTGGAGAAAGGCTGAGGCCGTTTCACTAAAAGAAAAGGGCACGGAATGCCGTGCCCTGCAATATCTTAGTTAACTGTTTCGTCAAGTTGCTTTTTATCTCAAGTAACGCTGTAGGTTTTTTCGTTCCTTTCCACAAAGTCGACTATCCAAACAGTTGTATCAGTAACACTATTTTCGTAATCTACTGCGTGAAAACACCTGGTCAAACCACCAGTTTCTTTCCATCTATAGAGTGCTTTTGTCGACACTATGTTGTATTTTTGTCTTAGTTTTTGCGACGATAATTCGGTTATTTCTACATTATTGCGTGTCGCTCTATAAGGATCTGTAATTAAATCTGTTTGTGCGCGCGAATATTCTTCAAGGAAGGTCTCATCTTCCTTGCTCTTATTCTGCTTGGTGATTCTCGCTTGTACTTTTTCAGTGACGTTTTTACGTATCCTAAGCTTGGTTTGGCTTCTTGTTTCGTCGCTATTATCCATTGTTAGGCCAAGGGATAGATTTTAAAATTGTTACATTCCTTTTCAA
>JAJFUG010000063.1 GCA_021372515.1 bacterium | reverse complement strand
CCGGCATCCAGCGCCGGCGAACCGGGGGCCAGGCGCAGGTCCGGGGCCTCGCGCGCCGGCACCGGCGGGTCGGGGAACGGCACCGCGGCGGCGAAAGTCCCCATTCCCACGCGCACCGAGTGCGGCCCGCGAGTGGCGCGTTTCAGCCCCGCCAGGTCCGAGAACTTGTCATTGGCCACCATCCCGGCGAACAGCGTGTCACAGGAGCCGGCGGCGTTGTAGTCGAAAGTGCAGGTGGAGTTGAACCCCGGCAGGAACACGGCCCGTCCCACGTTGCGGTCGGGGCGGCCACGGCTGTCCCACTGGTGTCCGCCCAGGCAGAGGTTGTTGAGCCAGACTGTCCGGAAATACTCGTTCTGCCAATGTGGAGCGATGAACCCGTCGCCCACTCTCAGGCTGGTGTTGTGCAGGAAAATGCTGCCCACGCTGTGCCGCTCCAGCTTGAACGGCGCCCCGGCCAGGTTGTACATCACGTTGCGGATGAAATATACCGGCCCGCCCAGGCTTGGCTGCGCGCTCAGACCCATGCCGCAGTTGGCGATGCGGTTGCGCATGATCCGGCAGTTGGCCGAGCAGAAATCGGCCTCGATCCCGTCATCCGGCCCCACCGAGATATCGTTGTTGTAGATATCATCGCAGCGCTGATCGTAGACCCAGAGGTCCTCCATCAGCGAGACACAGTCGCGGTAGCCGCTGACCCGGTTGTAGCAGATCACGTTGCCCGGGCCGGTGATCTCGATGCCCTCGCCCTCGTTGGCCGCACCTCCCCAGGGCGAGCTGGAGCCCATGCCCTCGGCGGTCCAGGGCATGCGCCAGGTGACAGTGTTATCCGCGATATAACAATTTTTACACCCGGGTTGATGATCCGCGAATATCCCATGACGGGAGGTCACGTTGCAGCGGCGCACGGCCACGTCCTCGGCACCGCGCAGGTCGATGCCGCCCCAGACCGTGAGGCGCTCGACGATCAGGTGCTTGCGGTCCTGCAGGTCGAGTCCGTCGAACGTGCTGCCGATAGCCGGGTTGGCACCGTCGCCGCGGATCACTATCGGACGGCCCGGGGCCCCGTCGCGCGACAGTGAGGTTTCCTCATAGTAGCCCGGCGTGAGCACGAACACATCCCCCGGCTCGGCGCAGGCGACCAGCGAGCCGAAATTGTCGGGGTTGGCCTGTATCACCCGCGCATCCGGGGCCGGGGCCGGCACAGGACGGGTGCTGACAGCGATGACCGTGTCCGCCTTTCCGCCATCCGGGTCACGCAGGCTGAGCTTTATCTCGTAGCGCGTCCCGGGCCGCAGGTCGAACACGCTGCCGGCCAGCTTGCCGGTCCAGCGGAATATCGGCCAGGTGCGCTCACCGGTGTCATCCGCCGGGACACGCACCAGGGACATGGATTTGTGCCAGACGGCCTCACCGGAGCGCCTGTATTCAACGTTGCATACTGCGTTCAGATTTGCGTCACCCTCGATCTCCCATTCCACGGCCAGGTTGGTCAGCGTGGGATAGGGGCTGGAAAGCCGTCCGGGCAGGGTGGCGTTCCCGGCCAGGGCGCTCCCGGCGAAAAGAAGCGCGAAGGCGAATGTAGCTAAAAGGCTGC
>JAJFUG010000062.1 GCA_021372515.1 bacterium | reverse complement strand
GGCGCTGCCGCGAATCGCCGCCGAACCGTGCGGCAATTACAGCCCCGGCCGTTTCTCGCTCAATTAAACGCTACCCTGGCGGGAGGCTCAGACAGGTGCGGCCCCCAAAGGCAACAGCGGCGGCCTGTCAGCCGCACGGGGGTTGGCTTTGACCCGGGATCGAGTTATTCCGATACGAACGATGTGTTCGCCCATAACATTCTATAGCAAAAACCTAACCGGACAATGCTGATCTCAGCTCTTCAGCAGTTCCTGGTACACGCGGCAGGTGCCCTCGACCATCGCCGCCACGCTGAACCTCTCGGTGACATGGCTGCGGGCGGCCTGCCCCATGGCTTGCCGTCTTTCCGGGTCCTCCAGCAGGGAGCGCGCGGCCTGGAACAGGGCTTCCTCGTCATCCGGCGGCACCAGCAGGCCGTCCACCCCGTGCTCGATCACCTCGGGGATGCCGGCCACGGCATAGGCCACGCAGGGCACCCCGTAGGACATGGCCTCGAGCAGCACGTTGGGCAGGCTCTCGCGGAACGAGGTCAGCACCAGAATGTCGAGGCTGCGGTAGAAACTGTCCATCCCGTTCAGCGGCCCCAGAAACACGGTCTGGCAGACCGAGCGGCGCTGGTGTTGGGGCAGGCGCGCGGCGTAGGACTCGTCCAGGCCCGCTCCCGCCGCCATCGAGCAGAGCGGCCCGAACTCGCGCCCGAGCCTTTCCACCAGACGGAGGTAGGCCGGCACGTTTTTCTGTGGGATCGACTTGGACACCGTGCCCAGCACGGGGTTGCTCTCGGAAAGCCGGAACGCGCTCCGGCAACGGGCCTGCTCCCCGGGACGGGTGGCCTCGGGGATCGCCACGCCGTTGAGCACCACCCGGAATTTCTCCGGCGGCACCCGGTAGCGCTGGGAGTAATCCTGGGCCACGGCCCGGCTGTTGGAAATTATCAGCGGCGCGGCCAGCAGCGCGCGCCGCAGAAGGGCTTGGCGCAGGGGGTCGCCGGGAGTGGGCACGCAACGCACCGAGGGCAGAAAGCGCATTCCGCGGGCCATGTGACCGGCCAGCCAGGAATAGATCGAGGCGTTCTCCAGAAAGCTGTGGACCAGGGCCGGTCTTTCCCGGCGCAGCAGGCGCGCCAGGGTAAGCACGCGGGACAGCTCTCTCCGGCCGCGCCGCTCCATGAACCGGAGGTCTATCCCCTCGCGCTGCAGCTCATCTCCGAACGGTGTCAGCACCTGGGACAGGCAGATCACGGTCACGGATTCCCCCCGCGCCGCCAGCCCCCGAGCCAGTATCGACGCCTGGCGCTCAGCCCCGCCCCAACTCAGCTGGCCGATCACCAGGCCGATCCGCTCCCCAATCATATACCCTCCCGCATTTCACTGTCCGCCAGCCGGTTGGAGGCCGCGGCCAGGGAGAGCGCCAACCAGTAGTACTTTGCCATGTAAACCGTCCCGCCCAGCCCGAAGACCAGGATGTAGACCAGCAGGGTCCTTCCCAGCCAGGGTGCATCTCCGGGCGGGAAACGGTACTCGGTCAGTGTGCTTAAGAATATCAGGCCGAACAGCAGGATGCCCACCAGCCCGAGTTCGGCGGTGATGCCCACATAGACGCTGTGCGGGTCGCGGTTGTTCATCAAATCTTTGCGCACCCCGGGATAGGCCGCCCGGTAGGAGTTGTAGTAGCGGCCGAACTGCTTGAAACCCACCCCGAGAACAGGGTGGTCGCGGATCATCCCCAGGCCCACGCCCCAGATGTCGAAACGGTCGGAGCCGCGCTGTCCCACTTCCACAACATCCACCGCCCGGTCGACCAGGGTGAAATTGATCATGCCGGAGTAATAGATGCCGGCCAGCACGATCAGCGCCGACACCAGCATCAGGACCATGTTGAGCCAGCGGCGGCGCGTGTGCCAGAGGAACACGCCCAGCGCGGCGGACGAGGCCAGCCAGCCGCTGCGGCTCTGGGCCATCACCAGCGGCGCGGCCAGGCAGAGTATCGACAGAAAGGCCAGCCCCTTCGACCACAAGTGGCGGCCCCGTTTCAGGAAATAGAGGCCCGCCACCAGCCCCAGTCCCACCACGGCCGCGTAGTTGTTGGCGTTCTGGGCCTCGAAAGTCCGGGCCCGCTCCAGTATGTTATGCGTTATCAGCGTCAGCGACATGCCGCTGGTGGCCAGCACCCCCAGCATCAGCGCGCCCAGCACCAGGGCCAGGTCGCGGCGGGTCTCCACCACGTTGACCGTCATCACGTAGAGCAGGACAAGCTGCAGCAAGGTCACATAGTAGCTGCCGCCCAGGCTGGGGTCGAGCGCCCAGAGGAACGACAGGCCGATCCAGAACACGAAAGCCAGGATGAAAGCCAGGGGACGGCCCAGCCGCAGGCGCCGGCCGAACAGCATCACGTGCACGATCCAGGCGCCGAACGCGGCCAGCCCGGCCAGGCGGACCTCGGTGACAGGGCCCAGTTGCGAGGAACTGATACCCTCCACGGTCAGCAGGCTGCAGACCGCGGCCACCCCCAGCACCGGCCAGCGCACCGCCGCCGCCAGGAACAGCGCCCCGGCCAGCACGCTCAGCCCGATTTTCAATGGGGCCAGGCTGAGCAGCACACCGGCCAGCACCATCCCCAACGCGGCCAGCGCCGCAGCCCAGTTCCAGCCGTTCAGTCGAAAACTCCGCTCCAACTGCATCCGCCGCGCTCCAGCGTGGAAATATCAATCACTAAACCACTTGCCGCCCGGTAATATATCGATTATAATCCCGTATTTCAATCACCACGGTTCAAGCCTCCGACACCCGGTTGGACAGACCCAGCGAGGAACGGCGCAGCTTGGAAAAACCCCGCAGAACCATCCTCGTCATCGGTCCGGTCCCGCCGCGGCTCACGGGTGGAATTGCAAGCTATGTCGGTTTCATGCTGGCCAGCCCGGCGCTGTCCGGCCGCTTCCGCCTGGTGGCCCTGGACAACAGCCTCGCTCCGCTCTGGCGCCGCAACCTGGTCACGCGCCTGGCGGCGAGCCTGGGCCTGACCCTGCGCCTGTCGGTCCGCCTGGCCCGTCTGCGTCCGGACGCGGTGCACATACACTCGTCGTCTTTCAGCTCCTTCTGGGAAAAGACCTTTCTTCTGACTGTCTGCCGGCTTTTCGGCCGCTTCACCATCCTCCATCTTCACGGCGCCTCGTTCAAGGAATTCTATCAGAACAGCCCTTTGAAGCGCGCCATCCGTTATTTCCTGGACCGGGCCGATGTCCTGGTCGCGCTCTCTCCGTACTGGCGCGGCTATCTTGGCTCGCTGAGCCGCAGCCGTATCGAGATAGTCCCCAACTGCGCCGCCGAGGCCTTTTTCGGGGTCCGGGCGGATGTGGCGGCCAACTCGGCCGTGGTTTTCACCGGAGAGATAGGCCGGCGCAAAGGGGCGGATGTGCTGATCGAGGCTTTCGGCCTGCTGCGCGGCCGGGGCGTGGAGGCTCCGCTCCTCGTCGCCGGCGACTGCGCCCTGGGGGACAGCCTGGAGGCCTGGAAAGAGCGGGCCCGGAGGGCCGGAGTGGAGGGGATACAGTTCCTCGGAACGGTCGACCAGGCCGGGCTGGTTGGCCTTTTCAGCCGGGCGGCGCTGTTCACCCTGCCCTCCTGCGCCGAGGGTGTGCCAATTGCGATGCTCGAAGCCATGGCCGCCGGTCTGCCGGTGGTGGTCACTCCGGTGGGAGGGATACCGGACGCGGTGCAGGACGGGGAACAGGGACTGATTGTGCCGGTGGGTGACAGCCGAGTTCTGGCTGACAGAATTGAAAGCCTTCTCGCCGCCCCGGAGCTGCGCCGCAGAATGGGTGAGAGCGCCCGCCGGACCGCCGAAATGAAATACGCCCCCGCGGTCACCGCCCGGGCCCTGCTGGCGCTCTACGATTCTCTGCCCGGCTGAGCGCCCGCCCCAGAGCGCACGATCACGGCCCTGAATTTACCCCCCGTCGGCAGTGGAATCCTCTCCACGCTCTCCACCTCCACCCGCAGACCGCCCAAGGCCAGAGCGATCCGACCGGCGATCTGGCTTTCGCAGTCATCCGCACCCACGCCGGAACGCTCCAGCAGCACGCGCACCAGGGCTGGGCTTTCCTGGATCACCTGGGCTCGGCGTATCTGCGGCCAGTCTGTGAAAAAGCGGTCGAAACGGCGCAGACGCACACCGTTGGCCCCGGTGACCACATCCTCCACCCGCCCGACCAGGCGCTCCAGCACCGGGAAAGCGTCGCGCCCGCAGGGGCAAGCCCGCCCGCTCAGCACGCCCAGGTCGCCGGTGTCGTAGCGCACGAACAGGCTGGTCGTGTTGACCAGGCCGGTGGCCACCAGACGGCCGGTTTCGCCGGGGGCGCAGGGCGAGCCGTCCTCGCGCAGCACCTCCACGATCCCGAAATCCGGGTTCAGGTGCAGGCTCCCCCGGCCGCAGGTGCCAGCGAAAGCGCAGTTTTCCACCAGCCCGTATGTCTGGTGCACCGGCGCGCCGAACACTTTCTGCATCAGAGCCCGGGACGGCTCGTCCAGGGCGTCCGAGGTGGCGAGCACCGCCCGCGGCGCCCAGGCCGTGAGGCCGGCCTCCGCGATCAGGCGGGCCAGCTCGCCCTGGGCGCTGGAATATCCGGTCATGGTGACCGGACGGAAAGAGGCCAGCGCATCGCGGTACAGGCGCACGCTGGCCGGGCTCAGGTGCAGAAGCGATAAATAGAGCTGGTGCTCGAAAATGTTGTAGCGCCAGAACGGCGGACTGGTCCGAGCCGGGCTCACCACCTGCCGCAGCCCTATCGTCGAGCGCCGCTGGCGGATCGAGACCCCGGCCCAGCGGTAGGCGCGCGCCTCCACGGCGGCCCAGATGTCCTGCCAGACCGCCCGGCTGTAGCCCACGGTCAGCGGGGTGCCGGTGGAGCCGCTGGTGGAGCGGCGGAATTCCACCTCCCGGCCCTGCAGGCCGCCGCTCCAGTTGCCGCCCGGCACGGCGCGCAACTGGTCCTTGCTCACCACGGGCAGCAGAGGAAGGTCGGCCGGGCCCAGGCGCTCCAGGCGCGGACGGCTCAGGCCGGCGCGCTCCCAGAGGCCACGGTAGAGCGGGGTGCTGTCCCAGGCTTTGAGAAGCACCTCGTGCAGGCGCGCGGCCTGCCAGTCGGCCAGACGGCCCGCGCTCCAGGACTCGCGCTCCAGCCAGTCGCGCAGGCGCGACTCGAACACGCCGCCCAGACGAAGGCGCCTCCAGTGCCAGCCGTAGGCGCTTATCGCCGCGTGCTGAAACGGCACCGGCAGACTGTCGTACAGTTGCTGCATGCGACCCATTGAAGCCCCCCTCGGTTCGAGAACGACATTACCGGGACAAATTATACACTCCCGGCCGGCGGCTCACAAGGGGCGGGCACGGCCCGGGCCGACCGCATTGACAAGCCCAAGCGCCGGGGTTAAGTTAAGTTTCCGCGTGCAAGGCGGTTCCGGCACGTAAACGCATCCGCTCCAAGCCCGGACGTCCCGATGAAGATTCTGATGCTGACCCAGTATTTCTACCCCGAGGTGGGGGCGACTCAGACCCGTATCTACGAGTTCGCCCGCAACCTGATCCGTCACGGCCACGAGGTGACCGTGATCACCGAGGTGCCCAACCACCCGATCGGCATCATCCACGAGCAGTACCAGGGACGGCTTTTCATCCTGGAGGAGGTGGACGACATCCGGGTGACCCGGGTCTGGGTCTGGGCCAGGCAGAAAAAAAATTTCTTCAACCGCATCCTGTTCTATCTCTCCTACATGGTCATGAGCTTCTTCGCCGGCCTGTTCGACCGCAGGCGCTACGACATCATTTTCGCCACCAGCCCGCCCCTGTTCGTGGGGGTGAGCGGCTACCTGCTCTCGATTTTCAAGAGGGGACGGTTCGTGCTGGACGTGCGCGACCTCTGGCCCGCCGCGGCCACGGCCCTGGGCGAGCTGTCGAACAAGCGCATCATTTTCCTGGCCGAGAAGATCGAGCGCATTCTCTACAAGAACGCCGCCGCGATCATCGCGGTCACGCGCGGTTTCTGCGACTACATCGCCCGTAACGGCGGCGATCCGAAACGTATCCACTACATCCCCAACGGCACGGTGGAGGACATTTTCCGCCCGCTGGCGCCCGACCCGGAGCTCAAGCGCAGCCTGGGTCTGGAGGGGCGTTTCATCGTCACGTTCGCCGGCACGCTGGGCATCGCCCAGGGACTCTGGTCGCTGATCCACGCGGCCAAGCTGCTGCGGAACTACAACGAGATCGCCCTGCTGTTCATCGGGGACGGGCCGATGAAGAAAAGCCTGATCGAGCTGACCGTGGACCTGCGGCTGAACAACGTGTTCTTCCATCCCCAGGTGCCGGTCAACAACATCAACCAGTACCTCAACATCTCGGATGTCCTGTTGGTCTCGCTCAAGGACGATCCAGTGTTCGACTCGTTCATCCCCTCGAAGATGTTCGATTTCATGGCCTGCGGCAAACCGATAATCCTGTCGGTGAACGGCGAGGCGCGGCGGATTTTCGATGCGGCCGCGGCGGGTATCTGGGCCCAGCCCGAGAATTTCTACGAGATGAGCGACGCCATCATCCGGCTGTACGAAGACCCGGCGCTCAGCCGCAGTTGCGGGGAGAACGGGCGACGGTTCGTGCTGGGTAATTTCTCCCGCACCGAGCAGTCGGAAAAACTCGAAAAACTGTTCCGTCAGTTGTTGGACAACCAAGACCGGACACCCTCGCACGGACCGCTCCGTCAGCCCGCCCTGAGCCGCTGAGGAGCTTTCACTGTCCGTGCGGGCCGAAAGACAAGGAGACCGACCGACATGCTTGATCTGCGCTTTATCCGTCAGAACCCCGAGCTGGTGGCCCGGGGAGTGGCCGCCAAACGCGTGAAGATCGACCTGGACGAGCTGCTGCGCCTGGATGACCAGCGCCGCAACCTTCTGGCCCAGAGCGAGAGCCTCAAGGCCGAGCGCAACCAGGCCAACCAGCGCATGGCCGAGTCCAAGAAGGGCGGCAAGCCCGACCCGCAACTGGTCGAAGCCCTGCGCACGGTGTCGTCGCGGATCAAGGAGCTGGACGCGCAGCTGGCGGAGCTGGAGCCGCAGATCGGGCAGTTCCTGCTGCGCGTGCCCAACCTTCCGCACGCCAGCACCCCGTCCGGCACAAGCGAGGCGGACAACGTGGAGGTGCGCCGCTGGGGCGCGCCGCGCCAGTTTTCCTGGCAACCCCTGGCCCACTGGGAGCTCGGCGAGCGCCTGGGCATACTGGACCTTCCGCGCGGGGCCAAGCTCTCGGGCAGCGGGTTCATCGTGTTCTGCGGCGCCGGGGCGGCCCTTCAGCGCGCCCTGATCGCGTTCATGATCGACCTGCACGTGGAGCGGCACGGTTACCGCGAGATCCTACCGCCGTTCGTGGTCAGCCGCGACTGCATGACCGGCACGGGCCAGTTGCCCAAGATGGAGGAGGACATGTACCGTCTGGAGGCGGATGACATGTTCCTGATCCCCACGGCCGAGGTCCCGGTGACCAACCTTCACCGCGAGGAAATCCTGGACAGCGAGCGGCTGCCGATATTCTACACCGCCTACACCCCCTGTTTCCGCCGCGAGGCTGGCAGCTACGGCAAGGACACCCGCGGCCTGATCCGGGTGCACCAGTTCGACAAGGTGGAGATGGTCAAGTTCGTGCGGCCGGATACGAGCTACGACGAGCTGGAAAGCCTGGTGGGCAACGCCGAGGAAGTGCTGCAGGCCCTGGGCCTGCCCTACCGCGTGCTCTCGCTCTGCACGGCGGACCTGAGTTTCGCCGCGGCCAAGTGCTACGACCTGGAGGTCTGGGCGGCCGGGGTGGGCAAGTACCTGGAGGTCAGCTCGTGCAGCAACTTCGAGGATTTCCAGGCCCGTCGCGCCGGGATCAAGTTCCGCCCGGAGCCGGGGGCCAAGCCCGAGTACGTGCACACCCTGAACGGCAGCGGCCTGGCCCTGCCGCGCACGGTGATCGCGATCCTGGAGAACTACCAGAACCCGGACGGCACGGTGACTGTGCCCGAGGTGCTGCGGCCGTATATGCGGGGGATGGAGAAGATCGGCTGAAACAGCGGTCTTCTGTCTCCCGCTGCGAGGTTAACGATGATACGGGAAGCTTTCATCAGACGCGGGATGGGATTGCTTGCTGTGCTGGGCTGCTCCCCCGCGCTTCTGGCTGCCGAGAACAGCGGAAAGGCGGAAAGACCGGCTGGTGATCCGGGACAGAAAGAGGCCTCCCCTCCGAAAGACGGGCAGACCGAAGCTTTCAGCCGCGACTGGGTCCAGGGGTTCCTGGCTTCCGCCGACTCCACTCTGCAAGCCTCCGATAGGGTACGCCTGCTGGAGGCATGCGGACGGGCCTGCGCCCGCAGGGGGATAGTCGATCAAATCGCGGAGTTCAAGGGCCGGCCGGAGGCTTTCATCCAGTCTCTGCAGGCGCACCTGGGACCCGGCATGGCCGGTATCGAAGGCAACATGGCCCGGGTTGTCTACTCCCGCTGTTTCTGCCCCCTGGTGACGGATATTCCGGGCCGTCTCTCCGACACCTGGTGCAACTGCTCCTGTGGCTGGATCAAGGAGGTTTTCAGCGTGATCACCGGCCACGAGGTCGAGGTGAGCCTGCTCGATTCGATCAAGCGTGGCGGCAAGCAATGCGATTTCCGGATCAAGATCTGATCGCCCGGGACTGGTCCGTTGAAAACCTTATGCTGATCGTTCACGAGATGGAAAGGCCTGACGCATGCCCTGGCTGATCCTGGTTGTGGCGGGCCTGTTCGAGGTGCTCTGGGCCGCGCTGATGAAAATGTCGCAGGGATTCACTCTGTTCTGGCCCTCGGCCGGGACAGTGGCCGCCATGACCGTGAGCGTGGTGCTGCTGGGAGTGGCGATGAAAAGCCTGCCCCTGGGCACGGCCTACGCGGTCTGGACCGGGATCGGGGCGGTCGGGTCGGTGCTGGTCGGAATATTTTTCATGGGCGAGCCGCACGACTGGCCGCGGCTGCTCTTCCTGTTCCTCATCCTGACCGGGCTGGTCGGGCTCAAGCTGGTGACCAAGTAGCTCCCCCGCGCAGCGACTCAGCCTTTCAGCACCTCCAGCAGCAGGCCCAGGACATCCGTCAGGGTCAATCTCCCGTCGCCGTCGTAGTCGGTCCGCATGTCCTCCGGGTAGGCCGCGCGCAGCCTGACCATCCGCAGCACATCACCCAGGCTGCGCTTCCCGTCTCCATCAAAATCGTTCCGGCTCCACTCGGTCTCGGCCAGCGGGCCGATATAGCGCTTGGCCAGGACCACGTTGTCGAACTCCACCCGGCCCATGTTGCTGTTGTAGGCAATTGTCGAATCCGCCGGCTTCACATCGTTCTCGAAAATGCTGGCCAGGTAATACTGCATGTCGAGCTGGTTTATTTTCAGGCTTGGGGTACGGCTCCAGCGGAACCCCTCGAACGGCTTGGGAATGCTATCCACAGTCCCACCCAGATTATATACATCGGTTCCATACTCACGGAAACGGTCGGAGTACCAGCACCCCAGATGGGAGCCCGGCGCCCAGCGGTCCACCAGGCGCCCATCGATCCAGAACGCCTGCTCGCCGTCGCTTTTGTCCGGAGCGCTGTTCATCTTGATCATGATCTCCACGCACTGCCACTGGTCGCGCGTGGCCTGCTCCGGGCGTTCGACAGGCGGGCCGAACACGTTGCCGTAAAACGCGTTATCCTGGCCGTCGCTGACACCCTGGGGGGTCTGCCAACTGTGCATCTCGCACCAGTAGGTGTAAAAAATCCAGGCGCCCGGCGGATTGGCGCCTCCGCTCCTCAGGTCGATGCTGGTGGAGAAACGGTCGTAGCCATTGGGCCGATAGCCAGCCGCTCCCTCGGGGTAGGGCGCTGTGCTGGTCTTGCCGCCCAGATGCACGAAATGGTGCACATACGGGGCATCCGGGGCAAATTTGCAGTAGAACCGGGCATAGAGACGGTCATAGCCTTTGTCGAGAAGTTTGTATACGCTGCCTCCGTCGAACTTACCCTTGACGATCGTTATTTTCAGGCTTTTACGTCCCGGGCAGCCCGGGATGCTGTCCGCAACCAGGCTCAATCTCCCGTCGTTCAGGTCCGAGCCGGTATAAGTCCAGCGCTGGTTCAGATCAGCGAGGGCATTGACTTCAAAATCGTCATGGAACACGACTGCGGAGTCCGCCCCGAGCCCCACATCACCGGGATAGAGCGCGGCCAGCCCGTAGCACACCCCGGTATCGGCGGCGGCAAGGCCGCTCAAATCCCGGGCCTTTCCATTCTGCTGCCCGCCCGCGAAAGCCACGGCGAGCAGCAGCACGCAAAACACGGCCAGCGACAACAGCTTCCATTTCATGGCGTCTCCGATTTATGACTTTGCCAATCGTAAACAGACCAGCGGCGGCAGACAGGCTCAGCCGCGCAGCACCTCCAGCAGCAGGTCCAAGGCGTCGCGCAGGTCGGGATTGCCGTCCCCGTTGAAATCCGCCCGCATGTCGGCCTTGTCCGCAGAGTGCAGCCGCACGAGGCTCCAGACATCCCCCAACCCCTTGTGACCGTCGCCGTTGTAGTCGTACCCGGTCGTGAGCGTGGAGGCGATCGGCCCGATGTAGCGCGTGGCCAGGACAATGTTGTCGAACTGGACCCGGGCGGTCTGACGGTTTATGGCAAGAGTGGTATCCGGGAGCGGAT
>JAJFUG010000061.1 GCA_021372515.1 bacterium | reverse complement strand
GGCGCTGCCGCGAATCGCCGCCGAACCGTGCGGCAATTACAGCCCCGGCCGTTTCTCGCTCAATTAAACGCTACCCTGGCGGGAGGCTCAGACAGGTGCGGCCCCCAAAGGCAACAGCGGCGGCCTGTCAGCCGCACGGGGTTTGGCTTTGACCCGGGATCGAGTCATTCCGATACGAACACTGTGTTCGCCCATAACATTCTATAGCAAAAATCTAACCGGACATTGCTGGCCGGGAACGGAAGAAACACTGGATAAAAATCAATTTGAAGGATATAAATAGAAAGCACCGTCGGTAAAACTTCTCTCCAGACAGCTGAGCCGGGAGGGCAGGATGTTCATGATCGACAAGAAATCACCCAAAGAGGTGGAGTACCTGCGATTTTTCAACGAGCAACTCAACCTCTTCCGTGAGATCACCAATTTCAATTTCTCGTTCGTCCCGGCGGACAAGCGCTACGAGATGCTCAAATCCTCGCACGCCAGGCCGGAGAGCGAGTTCTGCAAATGCGTCCAGTCCGACCCCGAGGGGATGAAACGCTGCTGCGATGAAAAACGGCTGTCCGGCATCCTGATCCAGACCCACAAGCCGATGGTCGAGACCTGCCATGCCGGGCTGATCGACGTGTTCATCCCTGTTTTCGTGGAAGAAGAGCTGATCGGCTATTTCTGCTTCGGAAAGTTCCTGTTCAATCCGCCCTCCGAGGAGCATTTCCAGACCGTCCTCGACAACATACGCGACCTGAATGTCGACACCGGGCGCCTGCGCCGTGAGTATTTCGCCACCCGGGTGTTGAACAAGGAATACATCGACCTCCTGACCCAGATATTCACGCCCCTGGCCAACCGCATCATCCACATGGAGTTGGATATCATGGAGGAGAAAAAGCGGGTCGAGAAGCTTACCGACCTTCTGCTCGACCGCAACGCCAGCACCGAGATCATCGGACGCAGCCAGCAGATGGGGAGCATTTTCGATTACCTGGGCAAGATCAAGAACAGCGACGGCTGCGTGCTGATCTACGGCGAGAGCGGCACCGGCAAGGAACTGCTGGCCAAGTACATCCACCGCAACAGCCAGCGCACGAACAAGCCGTTCCTCACCGTGAACTGCGCATCCCTGTCGGAGCATATCCTGGAGTCCGAGCTGTTCGGGCATGTCAAGGGGGCGTTCTCCGGCGCGGTCTGCGACCGGATGGGGATCCTGGAGACCGTGGACGGTGGGACGCTGTGCCTGGACGAGATCGGCGAGACCACCCTCTCCTTCCAGAAAAAGCTGCTGCGCGCCATCGAGGAAAAAGAGATAAAGCCCGTGGGCAGCAACCGGATAAAGAAAATCGACGTGCGCTTCATCGCCTCGACCAACAAGAATCTCGAAAAGCTGGTGGAACAGAACAAGTTCCGCGAGGACCTGTTCTACCGGCTCAAGGTGTTCGGCGTATTCATCCCGCCGCTCAGGGAGCGCAGCGAGGATGTCCCGGTGCTGCTCGACCATTTCCTGCGCTTGCAGTCCGAAAAGTACGGCCCCAAGGAGATGTCCCTGACCCGACGGGCCATGGAGACCCTGATGCACTACGAGTGGCCGGGCAATGTGCGCGAGCTGCGCAACCTGGCCGAGAACCTCTATTTCCTGGCGGATGGGGCGGTGACCCTTTCGATGATCGCCGGGCTGCTCAAGATTCCGCCCGAGGTCGACCCGGCCGGGAGCGAGGAACATGGCAACGATTTCGACGCCGCCCTGCAGGAGTTCGAGAAAAAATACCTCCTGCACGAGCTGGAACGTTTCGACTGGAACGTCTCCGAGACCGCCAAGAGCCTGGGACGCACGCGGGAATGGCTCTCGCGCAAGATCGGCAGCCTCAGGCTGCGTGAGAAGTATTTCACTACCCCACTGTGATTTTTCAGTCACAGTGTGACCGCTCGATCATAGCAACGGTTTAGCCAATATTTGTCTGATACGGGCATAACCCCGCCTCCATTCCAACCCAAGCCGGCGTATCCGGTTTAAAGCGCCCTGTTCAGGCTGTCGCGCCGACCCGGGCCTGTCTTGTTCACTCTCCCAGGCAGACAAACGCTCCTTTCGCCCGTCAAACAATCCCCGCGTTGAGACAAGCCGCTCTGTGACAAATAAATCACGGCGGTAAACAGTTTTATATCTTGCGGCTTGCCCGTCCAGCGTCGCATCGAATTTTTTCGCAACCACTTACACATTCGCCGACCCGCAATTTCCCTCAAGGCACGGCCCTTGCCCTTCCTCCGGCTGCACTCTCTGAAATATCAAAGGGGCCTGCGCCGGCCCGTCAATTTCCCCTCTCCGCCCGGTTTCGAGACGCTTTATGCACCCGGAGGCGATCCACCCGAACGATCTGTTTATCGGTCTGGACCTCACCCAGGGGATCCAGGCCGGGCTGTTCGACAGCGGCGGGCGAGCCCAGGGGCCGCTGTACCGCAGCGGGTTCCGGCCCTCCGACCGGGACAGCCTCCATGAGCGCGTTCTGAGCATCGCCCTGGAGATGATCGGGCGCTGTCCGGCCGGGAAAGGCAAGCTGCGGGGGGTCGGAATCTGCGGCCCGGAGACCTGGGACCCGGAGCCGGAGGACCTCACCGGGCGTTGCCCAGCCCCGCAGTTGCCCGAGCTGGCGCTGCGGCTGCAGAAAAGCCTGGACCTGCCCGCATTTTTCGAGAGCACGGCCGGGGCGCTGGCCCTGGGAGCGGCCCACACCCGCCTGGGGCACAAGCTGAGCCGCCTGATCTGCATCTGGTACGGCAGCCCGCTGGGAGCGGCGGTGGTGCTGGACGGCGAGCTGATCACCGGCGCACGCCGGGCCTGCGCCGACCTGGAGCACACCGTGATCCTGCTGAACGGCGCCGAGCGGAACGAACCGCAGTACCGGACCCTGGGTGAGCTGATCGGGCCGCGCTCCATTTTCCAGCAGGCGTTCAGCGCGATCCGCCAGGGGCCGACTATCCTGCGCTCCGTGCTGCTCAAGGCCGGGGGCGAGGCCCTCGACCCGGAAAGCGTGATCCTGGCGGCCGCCCGCAACGACAGGGCGGCGGTGGCGATCGTGGGTGAGATCAACCGTTACCTGGCCGTGGCCCTGGCCAACCTGATCCATTTGTTCGCCCCGGGGGCCGTGTTCTGGGGCGGCTTTTCCGACCGCCGCCGTGGGGCCTATTTCATCGAGAATTTCGAGCACGCCCTGGCCCCGCTGTTAACCTCCCCGGGCACGGTCCGTCAGGTCCAGGCCGAATCGGGCGTGCGCAGCCGGACCCGGGCCGCGGCCAACCTGGCCCGAGTCCGGCTGGCCTGCGGACGGAACCACTCACAGCCGGACAGCCAGTCCGGTAGACAATGACCACCCTGAAACAAGGCAGGCGCCCTCTGACCCACACCCTGTCCGACAGCAACGCACGTTCCGCCCTCGTGACGGCTCTGTGTCAACCCCAGTAAGAGGTAAGGCTCATGCGAAAAAAAGCAGTCTTCCGGCTCCTGGTTCTCGGCCTCCTGGCCCTCACGGGCGCCCTGCAGGGTCAGATCAACACCGGCAAGATCGAGGGGACGGTCCGTGACCGGGACACCGGCTCGCCCCTGGTCGGCGTGCAGGTGACTGTCGCGGGCACGCGCCTGGGCAACATCAGCAACAAGGACGGCTACTATTTCATCCTGAACGTCCCGGCCGGAATCCAATCCATCACCGCCTCTTTCACCGGCTACCAGAGCGCCACGGTCGAGGGCCAGCGCATCCAGGCCGGCCAGACCACCACGCTCAATTTCCAGCTCTCCCAGGCCGTGATCGAGATGGAGGGCCTGGTGGTGGAGGGCGAGTCCGAAATTCTGGTGGCGCGCGACAACACCCAGACCAAGCGCCGTTTCACCTCCGAGGTCACCGCCAACATCGCGGCCAACGACCTGGACAACGTGATCGCCCTGCAACCGGGGGTGGAGCGCACGGAGCAGGGTTTCCAGATCCGCGGCGGACGGGTGGGCGAGGAGGTGATGTTCGTCGACGGTGTGATGGTCAAGGATTTCACCGCCTCCCCCATGTCGCCCAACACCGGTGAATCTTTCATCCAGGAGAACGCCGGCTACACTCCCAACACCCGCGACAACAACCCGCTCGATATCGGCACCAACGCGGTCGAGGAAGTGCAGGTGCTCACCGGCGGGTTCAACGCCGAGTACGGCAACGCCCAGTCCGGCGTGATCAACATCGTGACCCAGGAGGGCCAGCCCCAGTACAAGGGCCGGGTGCGGTTCCGCACGGACGGTCAGCAGCCGCGGACCTCCGACTACGGGTTCAACGAGACCCAGCTCAGTTTCGGCGGGCCGATCCAGCCAGTGGAGCAGGCCTATTTCTTCCTCTCCACCGAGATGCAGGGACGGGCCGATTTCACCCCCGCGCCCGGCTCCGCGGTCGGCGGGTTCCGCGGGTTTGACCAGTCTTTCGCCGACCGGATCAACGACGTGCTGCGCAACGAGCCGCTGATCACGCGCCAGTTCTCGCTCGACGATTTCCGGGCCGCCCGGGCCAAGGTGTTCTCCGACCCCGGGGCGCAGCTCTACTACAACCCCAACCCGGCCCGCCTTCCCGGCAACGAGGGCGACCGCTGGCTGATCTCGGGCAAGCTGACCTGGTCGCCAATGAAAGGCCTCAAGCTGCTGGCCTCCGACCATTTCTCGCGCCTTCAGCGGCGCTACTACACTCACGAGGACATTTTCCTGACCGAGGACCACAAGGCCACCCGCACCCGCTCGCAGTCGATGACCGGAGGCGCCGACTGGGTGATCCACCAGAGCGCCGAGCGAAGCATCAACCTCCAGGTGCGGGCCAACTATTTCCGCGACAACACGATAAGCTACAGCTCGCTCAAGGATTTCGACTCGCGCGGCACAGTGGGCGGATTCAGCTTCAAGGACTACGTGTTCACCGTGGAGGACCTGAAAAACATCATCGGCGAGGACGGCCAGCCGCTGCAGGACGTGATCACGGGGAACGAGAAATATCTGCCCTACGGCATGAGCAACAGCCGCAACAACGCCCAGTTCTACGAGAACGTCTACCAGGACATCAACGACAACCCCTTCGGCGTCTCGGACAAGGAAGGCCCCCTGATGCACGGCCAGATCATAAGCTACGCGCCGCTCAGGGAGGTCAGCCGCAACATCAAGGCCGACCTGGACGTGCAGGTCGACCGTCACAACCGGGCCAAGCTGGGGGTGGACGCCCACTACCTGCACGTGTTCCGCAACATCCTGACCGCCTCCTCCAGCTCGCTGGACAACATGAACAACGTGCTGCCCAAGGTGATCAGCGCCTACGGCCAGAACCGCATCGACCTGGGCGACTTTGTCTGCGATGTCGGCCTGCGCTGGGACTGGTTTGATCCGGTCCAGGTGCGCACCAGCATCGGCGGGGCGGTGATCTCGGAGAAAGTCGACTCGCGGGATGTGCTCAGCCCGCGCCTGGGCATCGGTTTCCCGGTCACCGACCGCTCGCAGATACGGTTCAGCTACGGCCAGTTCAATCAGCCACCCCCGTTCGACGTGTTCTACTCGGGTGAGAACCGCGGCGGCCTGACTTTCTCGCGCACCACCGCGTTCGAGTCCGGGTTCTCCCTGCTCCTGGGTGAGGACTACCTGCTCGATTTCGTGGGTTTCAACCGGGATGTGGACGGCAACGTGTCGATGCGCGAGATGGTGGAACCCGAGACCGGCACCCGGCGCTACTACCTGACCAACCTGGACAACGGCAACGTCAAGGGCTTCGACCTCACCCTGAGCCAGCGTTTCAACCGCTACTACTCGCAGAACCTGAGCTACACGCTCTCGTTCTCGCGCGCCACGGGCAGCGAGATACGCTCCGGCACGGCCTACAACGGGGTCGACCCGGTGACCGGCGAGTACCTCTCGGTGCCCAGCGCCCTGCGGCCGGTGAGCGGCGACCGCACCCACAGCCTGAGCTACATCCTCAACCTGCGCCTGCCGGCGGATTTCGCCCCCGGGACTGTCTGGGGCAGCGTGCTGCGTAACGCCAGCTCGTTCGTCACTTTCTCGCTCAAGAGCGGCCAGGCCTACACCCGGATCAACCCGGAGAGCTTCGGCTACATGGAGACGGTCAACGCCAGCCGCCTGCCCAGCGAGTTCAACATCGACCTGCGTTTCAGCCGCCAGTTCGACCTGGGCGGCAAGCGCAGCGTGGTCGTCTTCGGCGAGGTCTTCAACCTGCTGAACCACACGCTTTCCTGGCCGATGTACACCCGTTTCGATGACCGTCAGCACGAGGCCCTGGCCGTGACCAACGTGCTGGAGGACGCCGAGAACCGCGCCGTGGCCCCGCAGAACGACCCGGACTACGACTACAACGAGTACGGGGGCGCCTGGCTCAATCCCGGCAAATACGACCTTCTGCGCGACCTGAACCAGGACGGCCGTCTGGACTGGCAGGAGCGCGTGATCACGAACCTGGTCTACCTGTCCGGCTACTACGACTGGGCCGACCCCCGTCACTGGGGCACACCCCGTCAGGTGCGCGTGGGGGCGGAATTTAATTTCTGAGGAACGACAACCGGCTCCCGCGCCGCGGGGGCTGTCAATGCAGGGGGATGCCGATGAAAAATGTCTTACGGATAAGGCCCGCAGCGGCCTGCATCCTGGTCCTCGCCCTGGCGCTGTGTGCCGCGGGCGTGCGCGCCGAGCAGATCACGCGCATGACCGGCAACAAGGTGGGGATGTGGATTTTCGGCGGGCCGGACATGCCGATGATCAACCAGATATTCTACCCCAAAGGCTCGGGCAACTCCTACACCTACCAGGGGCCGCGTGGCGGCATGAGCGGCATGGCCGTGGCCGCCCTGGCCGACCTGGATGGCAACGGTACGCTCGAGGACACGATCAAGTCCTACGCCAAGAGCTGGGAAATTCTCTCCGGCTGCGCCCAGCCTTGGAACGAGGCCAACCTGGACGCCGCGTTCAAGGCCAACATCTCAAGCAAGGTTTACACCGGCTGGGACCACGCCCTGAGCAGCCTGTCCAAGGCCGACCTCGAAATCTGGCCCCCGGACTTCCGGGACAGGAACGGCGATCCGCTTCTCTACGGCTCCGAGACCGTGGTGGTCTATACCAACGACGTGCTGAACGACCATCCCGGCTGGCCCAACAGCGGCGCCGTGTTCGGCGAGCACCCGCTGGGCGTGGCCTGCTCCAACCTGTTCTTCGCTTTCAGCCTCGGCCTGACCGAGGACATCATTTTCCAGCGCACCAAGATTTACAACGCCACGCCCTTTTTCAAGTACAACCTGATCCAGGAATACAACCGCATCCCGGCCTACACGTTCCACAACCTGGCGGCCGGCATGTTCATGTTCTACGAGACCGGGGCGGTGGATGACGAGCGCATCGGGGTGGTCAACAGCCAGCGCCTGGTGTTCGAGTTCGACTCCGACTGCCGCGAGGTCCCCTGGGAGGGCATCCCCGGCTGTATCGGGTTCTGTTTCCTGCAGAACCTTACCGACTACAAGACCGGCGTGGAGCTGCCCGTGCTCAACCTCACCGGCACCGACCGCTCCGGGATCGGCTCCTACGGCCAGGGGGATGTGGACGCCTACCTCTGGTACACCCATCAGCGCGAGGTCAAGGGCGGCCTGAGCAGCGCCCCGCCGTTCCAGAGCGGCAACACCGAGCTGCAGCTCGACCTCCAGATCGGTTTCGGCTACTGCCTGGGCACCTCCGGGGTGATCGAGGATTTCGCCCCCTGGGACTCGGCCTATTTCGAGGTGGCCCACCTGGCCACCGAGGGCCGGGTGGTGCCCAGCAGCCCGGACCAGATACCGATGCAGAACCTCACGCCCATGCTGGCCCTGGCCGATGCGGCCCACGCCCTCAAGGCCATCGACTACATCCAGCCCTCGCCGCCCGCCTCGCCCGAGTTCGAGTTGATCCCTGGCAACGGCGAGGTGACGATCACCTGGAACGACATGTCGGTCTTCTCCAAGGACCCGTTCTACGAGGCCGCCAGCGACCCGCACAGCCCCTCCTACTCGCCGGGTTTCATCGAGAAGGATTTCCAGGGCTTCCGTCTCTACCGCTCTTTCCGCGGCCCGGCCTACATGGAGCTGCTGGCCGAGTGGGACCTGGCGGACGGGATCACCACCGAGAACAACGGCATCACCAACCACACCGTGACCGTGGTGGACAAGGACGGCAAGAGCGTGACCGGCGAGACCACCGCGATCCAGGACACGGTCAAGCTGGGCACGGACACAGGCTTGGAGTTTTTCTACCGTGACACCGACCGCCGTCTGGTCAACGGGTTCAAAGTCTGGTACGCGGTGACCGCCTACGACTACAACCCGGCCCAGGGCGTGATGAGCCTGGAGTCGACCACCCAGACCGCCCGGGCCGCCATTCCGCGCAGCGACGCCTCGGGCTGGCGCGCCGCCGGCGAGTCCACTTTCCAGCTCTACCCGGACGGTGTCACCCGCCTGGAGGAGGGCGGCGGCACGGTCCACTATGCCGACAGCCTGATGACAGACCCGCCGCTGCCGGCCAACCCGTTCGGCCTCAAGCAGATGGATGTGGTCAACGCCGAGTTGGTCAAGCCGGGCAGGCTGGATTTCGTGGTGGATTCCATTTTCGACGGGGTGGGAGTGATCGCGGTGGCCCCGGTCACCTACTACTGCCACTGGGAGCGTGACGGGCAAATGCTCGACACGATCTCCGTGGTGATCGGCTCGCGCAAGGCCAACCCGCCCGCCACCACCCAGGAGGCGGTCCTGCCGGTCTACCGCGAGCTGGCCGGGGACGGCACCCTGGTGCTGGAGGCCAGTGTCTCGCTGGTCCATCCCGGGGTGGACACCGATTACCAGGCCCAGCTTGTCGACCTGGGCGGCTACAACGGGGCCTCCGAGGTGCAGGTCAATTTCAACAAGACCACCAGCCAGGGCCAGAGCGTGCGCTGGGCCGTGCCCTCCTGCATGCGCCTGGCCGATATCGAGCTGCGCTGGGAGGATGCCGGCGGCGGAAGGCTGACCCTGGCCGTGGAGGACAAGACCAACCGGGTCAACCTGCCGTTCAGCCCTTACCTGGAGGGAAGCTGGGGCTTCGTGCCGCGTGACGGCTGGGACACGGTGCGCAAGGAGCGCTGCGCCACGCGCTCGTCCCGCACGACTCTGCTCCAGAGCGAGTTCGACCCCCTGGGCCGCACCGACCTGGATATCTACGTCAGCGGCAACGTCATCTCCCTGATCGGCATCAACACGCCGCCCGCGGTGGGCCAGGTCTGGCTGCTGCGCTGCAACAAGATCGGCCTCAACGAGACCGGCCGGGGTGAAGCCGCCCAGCCCAAGGTGCGGCCCGCGATCCCCGGCAGCCATCTGCGCTTCGAGATCGCCGCGGCCTCCAACCAGCCGGAAAACACGGATTTCAACCGGATCAAGGTGGTGCCCAACCCCTATCTGGTGAGCGGGGCCTGGGACCTGGGCATCGAGGACAAGCGCATCGAGTTCATCAACCTGCCCTCGGACTGCACGATCCGGATCTACACCCTGGCCGGCGACCTGGTGCAGGTGCTGCGCCACCAGGGGGCCAACCCGCTGGGCCACCAGTATGACACCCACGGCGGCACCGAGGCCTGGAACCTGAAGAACCGTTTCGGCTCGCTGATCGCCAGCGGCCAGTATTTCTACCATGTGACCGACGCCCGGGGCAAGCAGACCACCGGCCGATTCTTTGTCATCGAGTGACCGCCGCCGCGGCGAAGCACCGATTACAGGGGACAATCCAACTGGCTTGAAGGAGAACCCGATGAGAAAACTGGCAACCCGGCTGCTGGTCTGCCTCGCCCTGGCCGTCCCGGCCGCCGCCCCGCTGATGGCTCAGGGCGTGGGCGCGGCGGAGGACCACGGCCTGAACGAGGTGCCGATAACCGGCCGGATAAAGAACTACTCCAACGTGGGCCTGAGCAGCGGCAATTTCCTCTCCATCCCGGTGGGCTCGCGCGGAGTGGCCCTGGGCGATGCCTACATCGCCGGGGCGGATGATATCACCGCGATCTGGTGGAACCCGGCCGGCCTGGGGTTCATGCAGCGGCCCGAGATGTTCGCCACCGTGGTGGACTACACCCTGGACCTCCAGTACTACTACACGGCCGGGGCGATACCGGTGCTGGACGGCCGCGCGGTGGTGGGCGGTTTCATGGGCTTCCTCAACAGCCCGCCCCTGGAGGTGACCACTGTGACCCACCCGCAGGGCACCGGCGAGCTGTTCGACAGCTACAACATGCAGATCGGCGGCAGCCTGGCCTACAACTTCTCCGACCGCTTCTCGGCCGGGATGAACGTCAAGTGGGTGCACGAGGATGTCTGGAACATCACCGCCAACGCCGTGGCTTTCGACCTGGGGGCCAACTACCACACCGAGTTCCTGGACCGCAGCATCCGTTTCGGCTTCGTGATCCAGAACCTCGGTTCGAACCTTACCTACTCGGGCAGCCGCCTGGACATGGAATACGCCCCGGAGACCGATGAGGGCCTGGCCCCCAACCCGGGCGAGACCTCCACCCGCTCGCCGCGCGACATGCGCAGCGGGCGCAAGAGCGCCAACACGTTCGGCCTGCCCTCAGTGCTCAAGGGCTCGATCTGCTACACCGCGCTGGCCAGCGACAACTACAGCCTGAACCTGGAGGGCGGGTTCGCCCAGCCCTCCTCGATCCCGGTCTACTACAGCCTGGGCGGCGAGTTCCTCTACCAGTGGCAGGGGAAATATGTGCTGGCGGCCCGCACCGGCTGGCGGATCATGGGCGACGAGCTGGACCTGGAGGGCGCCGACCGCCTGCGCGGCCTGAGCTTCGGCTTCGGGTTCAGCCGCACGATCAGCCGGATGAAGATCGGTTTCGACTACGCCTATCGTGACAAGGGACGGCTCTCGGCCGACAGCTTTTTCAGCCTCTCGCTGGGCTTCTGAGCCGGAGGACATCCGTCTGCGACAGGCCGCCGTTTGAAAGACAGACCCGAATCGACTGACTGCAAGCGGAATACAGGCAAGGCACAGAGCACGATTCACACACCGACTTGTTCTTGTGACCCTCAACCCTTTTGCAGGGGGTGGACAGCCGAGCTTGGTCTTTCTTCCCTTTTCGCGGGACGCGACCCCTGGCGCGGCGGCAGACAGCCGTCGGCCCCGGGACGTCGCCCCTCCTTAAACCACCGCCGGACAAGCGGAGGCAGGTCATGCGAAAAACGTTAGTCAATCCATTGCTGGTCGCTGTGCTGTTCCTGGCGCTGAACTCGCGGTTGTGGGCCGCGGCCGCCGATTCGCTGGTGTTCTCGGACAATTTCGAGAACGGCGTATTGACAGGCTGGACCCCGCTGCACGCCGACAAGTGGGAAGTCACCGATGACATGGGCGACAAGTCCCTGGCCATTGTCCCCAACAGCTTCGAGTTCGGGCCGGGCAACTCGCTGGGCGAGTATATCCTGCTGGACGGGGTGACCCTGAACTACAACTACCGGATCACCGCCTGGATCCGCCACGCCCGCGATATCGTGGCCGAGCCCACCGACTACTGGGACTTCGCGGTCATTTTCAACTACATCGACCCGGACCACTACTACTACACCGGGATCAACAAGACCGGCGACCCGTTCGACACGGACGGCATTTTCGAGTACAACCTGAAGAACCCGCGCACCGACCTCAACCCCTCGGCCGGCGCGGTCTACCGCTACTACCCCCCCTATCTGGAAAACTCCACCGGCCAGGACGTGGTGCAGGAGGAGTACCAGCAGGTGGTGGTCGAGCGCCGAGGCCAGCAGATACTGGTCTACCTGGATGGGATGGAAATCTACAACGCGGTCATACCCGACCTGCCCTGGGGCGGCAAGCTCGGTTTCGGCTCCCAGAACGACAAGATCATGGTCGATGACGTGAAGGTGGAGAAAATCCAGGTCGAGACCGATGTGGTCCCGCCCGCTGCGGTGACTGACCTGGCCGCTGTGGCCTCCACCAGCGACTATCACCTCGCCACTCTGCGCTGGACCGCGGTGGGCGATGACGGCAACACCGGCAAGGCGCAGGCCTACGATGTCCGCTACAGCACCGCGCCCATCACCGCCGGCAATTTCTCCCAGGCGCGCAAGGTCTCCAGCGCGCCCAGCCCCCTGGAGGCCGGGCAGAGCATGAGCCTGGAACTGAGCGGCCTCAAGGGAGGAGTGACCTACTACGCCGCGGTGATCGCCAGCGACGAGACCCCCAACAACTCGGCCCTCTCCAACGTGGCATCGTTCACCACGATTGAGAAAGTCTACAAGACCCCGCCGCTGACAGCGGTCAACCGCACGATCACGGTGGACGGCGACCTGAGCGACTGGGACCTGTCCGACCCCAACCGGGTCGAGATCAGCGCCGCCTCGATCACCGGCGGCAAGCTCGTGCTGGGCTCCTCAACCGACTCAACCACCGGGGATGCCGATTTCAAGGGCAATGTCTACTATGCCTGGGACCTGAACGGCATCTACGTGGCCCTGGACATGCACGACGACTACTACGCCGTGGGCCAGAGCCCGCGTTCGGCCTACGAGAGCGACGGGATCGAGCTGTACCTGGACTATGACGGGGACTACGAGGACAGCGACAGCGCGTTCATCCATTTCGCGCTGGATGCCAAGCAGGGCGGCCAGCTCTACCGCGGCGGCCCCAGCAGCGACCCCAACGCCTCCGGCGGTCGGGGAAGCTGGTTCTCCGACCTCTCCACCGCCGGGATCACCTGGGCCGGAACGGCCGGGACCGAAACCGCACCCAACTGGAAGATCGAGCTGTTCATCCCCTGGGGCGCCAACGGACGCGGGATCACCTGGGACCGCCGCAACCTGCTCGGGATCAATTTCAAGGTCACCGACCGGGACGCTGGTGATGCCACCACGGCCTACGAGTGGTCGACCCGGGTCAACAACAGCGACCTGGAAAAGCTTCAGCTCTCCGGCGAGGTGCCGCCCCTGGCCCTGGTGCAGGTGGACGGGGTCAAGGACGCCAAGTGGGCCGAGCTGGACGGCCTGGACATAAAGACCGCTTTCGACAACAGCCCCAAGATCAGCGGCACGGTGAAGCTGGGGTGGGACGCGCAGGGCATGTACTACCTGTTCGACGTGACCGACACGGACCTTCTGGCCGACTCCACCCACAAGAGCCCCTGGAGCGCCGAGCGGGTCGAGGTGCAGCCCTTTGTCAACCCGGACAGCAACCTCTACTACTACCAGAATTTCGGGGCGGACGGAGTGGGCTACCTTTCCGAGGCCAAGCAGCCCCTGGGCTGGAAACCCACCCGCACCCTGAGCGAGCAGGGCGAGCTGGGTATCCGCTGGGCGGCCAAGATCGCGGACAACAAGAGCGGCTACGTGATCGAAATCTCACAGTCCTGGGCCGGAGCGACCAGCTACCAGAAAGAGCACCAGGCCGGCGACACGGTGCGCGTGGCCCTGGCGATCTTCGACATGCACGCGGACGGCGAGACGCAGAGCGGCTGGGGCAACCGTGGCGACAACCCCAAGCAGCACTACGCCTACGTGATCCTCAAAGCCGGCGGCGGAGTGAGCTACCTGGGCGGCGGGACCAGCCTGCTGGGCATCGACGGCGCGGCGGATGACTGGGCCGGCTATCCCGGCCTGGACATCAAGACCAGCTTCGACGGCACCCCGCAGATCAGCGGCACGGTCAAGTTGGCCTGGGACTCCGCCGGGCTGTACTACCTGTTCGACGTGAAAGACCCCGACCTGGTGGCCGACTCGACCCACAAGAGCCCCTGGGGCACCGAGCGCGTCGAGTACTCGCCTTTCGGCCTGCCCGACAGCGGCTACACCTACTACCACAACCTGGGCGCGGACGGCGGTTCGCTGTTCTCGGCCGCCCTGGGCGGCTGGCGGCCCATTTTCACCAACATGGGTGACGGCATTTTCCAGATCGAGCGCAAGGCGGTGCTGGCCGAGGACCGCTCGGGCTACACGATCGAGGTGTTCGAGCCCTGGACCGGCCCGGTGAGCTACAGGAAAGCCTATGCCCTGGGTGACACGGTGCGCCTGGGCCTGGCGATTTTCGACCAGCGCACCAACGGCGACCAGACCCAACACCTCTGGGGCAACCGCGGCGACACACCGCAGCAGCACCTGGCTTTTATCGTCCTGGGCGCCAACGGCAAAGTCTCCTACCTGGGTGGCGGCACGAGCCTCCAGGCGGTGGATGCCGACACCGCCGGCTGGGGTGATTTCCCGGGCCTGGACATCCGGACCAGCTTCGACAACTCGCCCCAGATCAGCGGCACGGTGAAAGTGGCCTGGGACGAACTGGGGCTCTACTACCTGTTCGACGTGAACGACTCCACGCTGGATATCGACGCCAGCCCCTGGAGCGCCGACCACGTGGAACTCAACCCATTCGCCAAGCCCAACGACTCGGTGGACAGCCTCTGGTACCACTACCAGAATTTCGGGGCGGATGGTGGCGGGTTGATCTCGGCCGCTCTGGGACCCAAGGGCTGGAAGCCCACCTACACTTTCACCGGCCCGCGTCCCCCGGCCCTGTTCCGTATCGAGCGGGCGGTCAAGGTCAAGGAGGGCAACACCGGCTACGTGATCGAGCTGTTCGAGCCCTGGGACAGCCCGGTGAGCTACGGCCACGCCTACACCAAGGGTGAGACCGTGCGCGTGGCTTTCGCCATCGACGACCAGCAGGGCAGCACGGACGCCATGCACATGTGGGGCAACCGCGGCGACGCCCCGCAGCAGAAAAAGGCCTTTGTCAGCCTGGAATCCGGCGGCAAAGTAAGCTACATCGGTGGCGGCGCTGTCACGGGCGGCCAGAGCTGCGACTTGAACGGCGACCAGGCGCTGACCGTGAACGACGTGATTTTCATGTTGCTGCTGTCGCGCAGCCTGCCCGGCGACCCGCGCCTGGACTGGAACGGTGACGGGAAGTACAGCATTTCGGACGCCGTGATCCTGCTGCGCAACATCATCAACGGCACCTGCCCGGTGTCCGGGCTGATGCTGGCCTCGGCTTCCTCCTCCAGCGACCTGAAGCAGACCGCGACCCGGATCGAGGGCCTCAGCGCCGAGGAGGCCTCCTACATCGAGAAGGTCATGGCCGAGATGCAGCTCACCCCGGACGAGGAAGCGGCGTTCCGCCTGGCCCTGTACGGGGCCGGCGCCCCGGCCAGCCTGCCCAAGGCTTTCGCCCTCAAGCAGAACGTGCCCAACCCGTTCAATCCCTCCACCGTGATCAGCTACGACATACCGGAGGGCAAGAACGTGCGGGTGGAGCTGCGGGTGTTCAACCTGCGCGGCCAGCTCGTGCGTAATCTGGTGTCCGAGCAGCGCGACCCCGGCACCTACTCGGTGTTCTGGGACGGGCGAGATGACTCCGGGCGCGGCGTGGGCTCGGGGGTCTATTTCTACCGCATCCAGGCCGGCGATTTCCACATGACCCGGAAGATGATCCTGATGAAGTAAGGCGCCTGGCAGCGGTAAATGGCGGGAGGGGACAGCCGTCCCCTCCCGCCCCGAGTAAACCACGGCTTATACGAATGCCTGGTCCACTGTCCGAAATTTTAACGGATGGGAAGGCATCGACCTGTAGGGGCACGGCATGCCGTGCCCTTATGGAAATGACACGGGAAAGATAAACGGATTGGCCGAAACGCAATAAAAACTCTCTTCCCGATTTGATAAAACTTTCGCACCGGACAGCAATGTCCGGTTAGGTTTATGCATAGAATGTTATGGGCGAACACAGTGTTCGTATCGGAATGACTCGATCCTGGGTTAAAGCCAAGCCCCGTGCGGCTGACAGGCCGCCGCTGTTGCCTTTGGGGGCCGCACTTGTCTGAGCCTCCCGCCAGGGCAGCGTGTAATCGAACGTGAAACGGCCGGGGCTGAAATTGACGCACAGCGCGGCGGCGATTCGCGGCAGCGCCGCCGCTGCAACGCGCGAGCGGCATCAACACTCCGTAAACACTTAAGATCGAAGCGGAGGCGTGGTCTGGACGAGTTTGCGGCCCCCGCTGGCTTTGCTGCTTTGGCCGAA
>JAJFUG010000060.1 GCA_021372515.1 bacterium | reverse complement strand
AGCCACCTTTTCAGCCTGGGCATCAGGTTCTAAAGGCAACGGAATGTCCACCTCACTCGGTTCCCGTGACAGATTCCTCCGCGCCCTGGATGGCCGCGACCTCGACCGCCCGCCCTGCTTTTTCCGCGCCGAGGCCCCGGTGCTGGCCCGTCTGCGCGACGAGCTTGGCCTGGAGTCCGCCCTCGACCTGGCCCGGCATTTCGGCTCGGACGCCCTTCACGTGGGCCCGGTCTGGCGCCGCGAGCTGCTCCGGACCGACAGCGCCCCGGACCATTTCTATGACATGTTCGGCAGCCGCTGGCGGAAAGTGGAGTACCAGGGGATTTACAGCGAGGCAGTGGTGGAGCCAGTGCTGGCCGGGGCCGCGGGGCCCGCGGCGGTGGAGCGGATCGTCTGGCCCGGCCCGGCCATCCTCGATCTGGACCAGTGCCGCGAGCGCGCCGCCGAGGCCCACGCCAGCGGCCTGGCGGTCTACGGCGGTATCTGGGCCAGCATTTTCACCCACTCGCGCTCCATGCTGGGCGAGGAGGATTATCTGGTCGCCCTGCTGGCCGACCCGGAGCTGATAGCGGCCCTGGTCGCCCGCCTGACCGACTGCTTCCTGGAGCTCAACCGGGCCTATCTGGAGGCCTGCGCCCGGTATCTGGACATCTACTATTTCGGCAGCGATTTCGGCGCCCAGAGCTCGCTCTTTGTCAGCCCCGGCATGTTCCGCACTTTCTACAAGCCGCACCTGAAACGTCTGGCCGACCAGGCCCACGCCTTCGGGCTGCGTGTGATGTACCATACCTGCGGCTCGGTGCACCCGATCATAGATGACCTGATCGACTGCGGGATTGATATCCTCGACCCGGTGCAGGTGAGCGCCGACGGGATGAGCGCACCGGAGCTGGCCACGCGCTTCAAGGGACGGATCGCGTTCCACGGGGGGATCAGCACGCAGGGGGTGTTGCCGGAGGGGAGTCCGGAGGAAGTGAGGCAGGCGGTTATCGAGACGGTCAGGACTTTGGGGCCGCACGGCTATGTGGTGGGCCCGGACCAGGACCTGATGGCGGATGTACCAACAGCCAACATTGAGGCCCTGTTCGCGGCCGTGCGGGAGATGAAACTGTAGGCGGAGCTCCGGTCTCAGCGGCCGGCGGCCCAGGCCTGTCGCGGCGGGCGGATGTTCTCGAGCACCAGGAGCTGGTACAGCTGCTCCCCGTCGCGCTCGACCTCCAGCGGCAGGACCAGCAGGCGGAAAATGTCCAGACGGGCGGAAAACTGGGGGTTGTCGCGGTAGAGCGCGTGCAGTCTCTCCAAATCTTTCAGGGCGCCCTGCAACCCGCTCTTGACATCGATCTCAGCGTGAAGCTCGAACTTGTCCGTAATTTTTAGCTGGAAATCCTCGAGCTGACGGTCGACTGTGACGGCTTCGGCGTTTTCCTCATACATCTGGCGCACCACCTCGCGTACGGCCAGGATCAGCTCAACGGCACGGAAATGCGGCAGGTAGGTCTTCTGGAACTTGGGAATCAGCCCGTGCTGGAGCAACTCGACAAACACCGGGTCTGAGAACAACTCCTCCAAGGTGTTCTGGAGGATTATGTTGCTCTCCACCTCCTTGCGCCACTTGTCGTTGCTGGCCAACACGTTGGCCAGTATGTCGATAACCTGGTTTTCTTCCATCGTCCGCCTGCTCTGAACTCGCCGCGCGCCAACCGTTTTAAGTGCCGATAGGCAATTATAAAACATCGCGATATTGAATACAAGCGGCAAGTCAAGATTTTAGACTTTTTAGTCAATTTATTTTTCCGTCACTGCGTTCAAGGATATTCTTGCCAACCTGCGGCGTGCCCATTACAGTAAATAGGGATATTCCGGGGCTTACTGACCGAATCGTCTCAGTGCAGCGGACTGGCACATATACACCAAAAACGCGGAGGGTATTTTGCGGGTGCTACCTCAGTATTTCCGGGCCGTCTGCAAATCAGGCTGCGGCGGGTTGAAATTGGTCCACCGGATCAGCCTGTCGGGGCTGCTGCTTTTGATCGCCGCGGCGGCCGTCTCTCCGCTGGCCGCCCAAACCCGTCAGCTCCAGGTGGTGCAGGAAAAAGCGCCGATGTTCAAGGAGCACTCCATCTCCTCGCCCATCATCAAGTACCTGGAAAAAGGCTCCCGGCTCAACCTTCTGGCCGCCGAGGACTCGTTCTACCTGGTGAGCTACGGCGGGTTCGAGGGCTGGGTGATCCCGTTCAGCGTGCGCGAGCTGGCCGCAGAGGGCGGTGCGGCCCCGACCGCCGAAAGCGAAAGCCCCCAGACCGCCCCAGCGGAGGAACAGCCGGCCGGGGATGGGCTGGACGGGCGCTACGTGACAGTGAAAGGGCGCTACGCCAACCTGCGCGAGGGTCCGGGCATGGGCTACGACATCGTGGGCAAGGCTTTTCGCGGGCAGAAACTGGAAAAATTCATCAAGCGCGGCAACTGGTACCGGGTGCGCCTGCCGGATTCCAAGATCGGTTTCATCCGCGAGGACCTGCTGAGCCCGCTCGGCGGGGCCAAAGCCGGCTCCGGCCCGAAAGCCGGCACTGCTGCGGCGGCGGAACAGTCACACGCTCCCGCCCCGTCCGGGACGCTGCAGGAGCGTGTGACCCGCCTGGAGCAGGAGCTTACCGAGCTGCGGGCCTTATTGCTGGAACATTTGCGTGGATCGGGCGGCCTGGCGGCCTCCCCGGCCGCGCCCCTTGACGGGGCGTCGGCGGGCCAGGCGGACCAGAGCACATTGCAGGGTCAGGCTGCGGGTACGGCTCAGCAGACCCGCAGCGGCCGGATTATCGGCAACCGTGCCACCAAGGTCTACCATCTGCCGTCGAGCGTCTTTTACGACAAGATTCCGGAGGAGTTCCGGGTCTACTTCAACACCGAGGAGGATGCCCAAAAGGCCGGGTTCACCAAGTCGATCCGTTGAGACAGGGCCGGTTGACACGAGCGTGTCAGGCTCTCTTGCGCCGCTTGCCGTTCTGCTGCAGGCTGCGGAAAGCCTCTTCCCGTGTCTCGTAGATTTCGAACCAGCGGTCCAGCTTGGTCTTGCTGAAGATTCTCTTCAGCTCCTTGTTCAGGCTGGACAGGCTCAGGCAGCCACCGTCCTTGTAGATCCCGCGGCTGAGATTGACCAGGACGCTCAGTCCGAAGCCGTCGATATACTCAGTTTCCTTCAGATCAACCACAATCCTTTTGTGGTTTGCCGCTTCCAGTTGCGTGAACAGCTCTTTCAGAGTCTGAGTGTTCTGGAAGTTGATCTGGCCTTTCACCTCGGCGACAGCGATGTCGTCAATTTCATGGGTGGTGATTGTCATTTAAAGCTCCCGAAGTGATGCGGATTTTACTCAAACATCAGTCCATTCCGTTCGATAAAGAAGAGGGGGCAGCCCTCAGGCTGTCGAGGCGCGAGTCAAAGGCATCCGGAACCCTCCCTGGTTTCCGTGGTCGGCTGTGATCTGAGCCCTGTGCCGGGAGGCTCCCGGAGGGTCAGCGTGGTTTCGAGCGTGGTAAAAGCAAGTTCCGTACCACGCATGCCGCAGGGCCGTTGCGGGAACGGCGAATAAATTTAAGTCGAGCAAATTGTGCTCTTTAGGCCGCAGCAGCGGCAGCGGCCCCGGCTGAGCGGGTCGCAACGTGAACCCTGTGCGAGAAAAATCTACCCGTGGCTGGACAGGAATTGTCAAGCCGGAGCGTACAGATGGACGAGGATTTCAAACTCGAGTGGCAGGAGGACGGGGACGAGGACGACTCCGGAGAAACGAAGCCCTCCTCTTCCGGGAACGGGGGGAAAAAAGCTTCCTCCGGCCACCTGACCCTGCTTCTCGTTCTGCTGGGAACGCTGGTCCTGGGGGGCGGAGGCGCCGGATTCTGGTGGCTGCGCGCGCGCCAGCAGGAACAGGAGCGCCTGGCCGCGGCCGCCGCGCCCAAAGTTGTGGAGGAGGGACACGTCTCCAGCGCCCGGGCCATGGAGATCATGGAAAACCGCAAGCTCATGCGGGATGAGTTCCGTTCGAGCCACAACACCCCCCTGGTCGAGGACCAGGGCCAGGCCGGAATGGTCGACATGGCCGTGCGCGGCGAGCTGACCCTGGTGAGCGGACTGTTCCAGCACTATGTCCAGACCACGGCCGCCTTTTTCGAGCTGAGCCGGATCATTACCAATAATTATGTCGAGAACCGTGCGCAGGTGGAGCAGCTTTTCCTGACCCAGGTCAAGCCGGCTTTCGACATGGCCGAACGTCGCCGGGATGTCCTGGAGCGCCGAATCTCCCACTCTCCGGCCCAGGAGCTCTACGATAACCTCGCCTGGATCGCCCATCACGACAGCCTGGCCGTGATGTCCATGCAGCGCTTCGTGGAAAAGGGCGAGCCCGAGGATTTCCTGACCGCCGTCGACCTCGCCAACACGGCCAAGCTGATGCTCCGCAAGTTCTGGAGCTTTCTGCGTGAGGACCTGCGTCGCAACAAGGTCGTCTTTACGCCTCCGGAGGGTATCTGGCGGCGCTACTACGTCGCCTGGGACATCGTGGAATGAAGCTGCGTGCGACAACCTGGATTCTGCTGGCCCTGACTCTGGCGGTCTTGTCCTCCGGGGCCTGCAATCGCGTGAAAACAGAACAGCCGGCCGAGGTGAAAGAGGTGGTCATGGCCCTGCAGAGCCAGTTCCGCGTGCCGGCCGACTCCGTCCGCTGGGTCGGCTACCTGACCGAGACGCCCCAGGACACCGCCCGCGCCTGGCTGATGCTGGGTGCGCTCTACCTGGCCAACGAACATACCGCCGTGGCCCTGGACTACCTCAACCGGGCGCTGGCCATCGACCCCGGACGCCCCGTGCTCCAGCTAAACCTGGCCGATGCCTACAACCGCCTCGGGGAACGTGAGAAAGCGGTGGATGCTCTCCGCCTGTACATGCGCTTCAACCCAGACAGTCCGTTCGGCCCGGAAATATTCCGCATCGTCGAGAAATACCGCAGCATCGAGAGTGAAAAACTCATCCCCTGACCGGCCTGTCGCAAAAGTTGACAAGATCACTCGGAAAATGTAGATTTCCCCATCCGGATTTCATTCGCCAAACCCACACCCCCGGCCGTTGACCATGCGCCTGACCACGCGCGGACATTACGGTATCCGGGCGATCCTCGAGCTGGCAGCCAACGAGACTGGGCCGCTGAGCCTGAAAGAGATCGCCCGGCGTCAGAACATCTCCCTGGCCTACCTGGAGCAGCTTTTCAACCGCTTGAAGAGGGACGGTCTGGTGGAGGCCCGCCGCGGCCCGGGCGGGGGCTACGTGCTGGGACGGAGGCCGTCGGGGATCACAGTGGGCGAGGTCTACCGCTCCCTCGAGGGCGAGATCGTGTTCGCCCGCTGCAGGGAAAGCGACGGGGCCGAGGACTGCGCCGGCGCCGGCGACTGTGTCTCACGCCTGCTCTGGGAGGGCCTGGGACGGCGGGTCCGCGAGTACCTCGACTCCCTCACTCTGGCCGACCTGCTGGCAGCCGCCCGTGAACGCCGCGAGCCTATTGCCAGCCCCGGCCGCTCCTGAGTATATTGCCCCGGTCCCGGCGCGGCCGGTTCCGCCCTGCTGAGATGGAGGGGAGAGATAAACGATGGCTGAACAGGCAAGAGTCTACCTGGACCACAACGCCACCACGCCCCTGGCCGAGCCGGTGCTGGAGGCGATGCTGCCCTGGCTGAAACAGAATTTCGGCAACGCCTCCAGTATTCACGCCGAGGGACGGGCGGCGCGCTCCGCGATCGACCGCGCCCGCGCCCAGGTGGCCGGGCTCGTCGGGGCGGCGCCCGAGGAAATCGTTTTCACCGGGGGCGGCACCGAGAGCGACAACCTGGCCGTGCGCGGGGCCGCCGAATCCCGGCCCCCCAGCGGCGGCTCCATCCGCCTGGTGACCAGCGCGGTGGAGCACCATGCCGTGCTGCGGCCCATGCAGCGCCTGGAGCGGCTGGGCTGCGAGCTGACAAGCCTGCCCGTGGACTGTTTCGGCTGTCTCGTCCTGGACGAACTGGAGAAAGCGCTCCAGGGCGGCAAGCCCGTCCTGGTGAGTCTTATCGCCGTATCCAACGAGGTGGGCACGCTCCAGCCGGTGGAACAGGCCGGAGCGCTCTGCCGTGAGAGTGAAGTGACTTTCCACGTGGATGCCGTGCAGGCCGCCGGGCGCGTGCCGCTGGACGTGCGCCGGCTGAAAATCGACCTCCTGAGCCTGAGCGCGCACAAGATTTACGGCCCCAAGGGCGTGGGCGCGCTCTATGTCCGCCGCGGGGTGGAGATCCAGCCGCAGATGCTGGGCGGCGGCCAGGAGCGGCGGCGCCGCTCCGGCACCGAGAACGTGGCTGGCATTGTCGGTTTCGGCGCGGCCTGCGACCTGGCCCGGACGGAATTCGAAAGCCGTAACCGCCTCCAGCTCGAGCTGCGCGAGCGCCTCCACCGTGGCATCCTCGGGCGTGTCGAGGGTGTGCACCTCAACGGCCACCCCGACAAGCGGGTGAGCAACACGCTCAACCTGTCGTTCGAGGGGGTGGAGGGCGAGGCGATCCTGCTGGGCCTCGACTCCCGCGGCATCTCGGCCTCCAGCGGCTCGGCCTGCGCCAGCGGCTCGCTGGAGCCCTCTCACGTGCTCACCGCCATGGGGGTGGCCCCGGAGCTGGCCCAGAACTCGGTGCGTTTCAGCCTCGGACGGGGCAACACGGCCGCCGAGATCGACCGCACGGTCGAGGCCGTGGCCGACATTGTCCAGCGCCTGCGCGCCATGCAGCTTTCATCCTGACAAAGAACCTCCATCCTTCTTATGGATATAATGGCCTCATGCTGACCCTGGGTATCGAAACCTCCTGCGATGAAACCTCGGTCGCCCTGCTGGAGGGCGAAAGCCATCTGCTGAGCCACCTGGTTCTGAGCCAGCTCGAGCACGAGCGTTTCGGCGGAGTGGTCCCGGAACTGGCCAGCCGGGCGCACCTCCAGGCCCTGCTGCCCATGCTGGAGCAGTCGTTCGCCGAGGCCGGGGTCACGCCGCGGGACATCGACCTGCTGGGGGTCACAGTGGGACCGGGGCTGATCGGCTCGCTTCTGGTGGGTATCTGCACGGCCAAGTCTCTGGCCCTCAGCCTGGGCAAGCCGCTGGTCGGGGTGAACCACGTGGAGGCGCATCTGATGGCGAACCTCCTGCTGGAGGACCCGCCCACCCCTCCTTTTGTCGCCCTGCTCGTCTCGGGCGGCCACACCCTGCTGGTGAAAGTGGCCCGCTGGGGCGATTACGCCGTACTGGGGCGCAGCCGGGATGACGCGGTGGGAGAGTCGTTCGACAAGGTGGCCAAGATGCTCGGCCTGGGCTATCCCGGCGGCCCGCTGATCGAGAAAGCCGCCGCTGGCGGCGACCCGCGCGCTTTCGCCCTGCCGCGCCCGATGCTGCGCGATCCCTCTCTCGACCTGAGTTTCAGCGGGCTCAAGACCGCGGTGCTGCACGAGGTGGAGCGCCAGAAAACCACCGGCTCCCTGGAGACCTCTGTCGCAGATCTTGCCGCCTCGTTCCAGGCCGCGGTGGTGGAGGTGCTGGTGGAAAAGTCCCTGCGCGCCTGCCGTCAGGCCGGGGCCGCCTGTCTGATCGTGGCCGGGGGCGTGGCCCGTAACCGTGCCCTGCGCGCGGCCCTCGACCGGCGCTCGCCTGAGGAGGGCCTCCGGGTGGTGTTCCCGGACCTGGCGCTCTGCACCGACAACGCCGCCATGATCGCCCGCACCGCGCTGTACCATTTCGGGCAGGGACGCAGCGACAGCCTCGACATCCGGGCTTTCGCCACTGGCAGCCTGCAGTGGCGCCGCGCCTGATACCCCTTTAATGTCTCGGTGCGCCCGATGTGCTTCGGTTCATGTAGGGTCGCACCCGCGTGTGCGACCGGGCGGACACATGGGTCCGCCCCTACATTGACCGGCTATGGTGGAAGTCCTCACGTGGTCTCGCAGGCTGTACGGAAACACGTAGGGGGCAATTCATGAATGCCCCTACAGAACGTCCGCCAGCTTGGCTGTCTTTGTTTAATTCGAAGAAGTCACAAGCTTTCCCATTCTGTTCACTTTGAGGCACGGATGAAAATCGTTCTGGCCCCGGATTCTTTCAAGGGCACGTTCAGTGCGGGCCTGGTCTGCCGGGCCTGGCAGAAAGCGGCCGAGCGCGTGTGCCCCGGGGCCGAGGTCCTCTGCTGTCCCCTGGCCGATGGCGGCGAGGGGACCTTGGAGGTGCTGTTCGAGGCCGTGGGCGGGCGACGGTTGAGCTTTGCGGCCTGCGACCCGCTGGAGCGCCCGCTCCAGGCCGAGTTGGGGCTGCTGGAGGGTGGCGAAGCCTTGATCGAGATGGCCCGCACCTCGGGCCTCGACCTTCTGGCTCCCTCCGAGCGCAACCCCTGGGTGGCCGGCACCCGTGGCCTGGGACTGGCCGTGCTCGCGGCCCTGGACGCCGGGGCGACAAGCCTCTGCCTGACCCTGGGCGGCTCGGCCACGGTGGATGGCGGGGTGGGGATGGCCCGCGTGCTGGGCTTCCGTTTCCTCGACCGCCACGGCCATGTCCTGGAGTACGAGGGCGGACGGATACTGGGCAAGATCGCCCGGATCGACCGCTCCGGCGCCGACCCGCGCCTGGCCGGACTTCCGGTGCGCGCCCTCTGCGATGTCACCAACCCACTCACCGGCCCCCTGGGCGCGGCCCGCGTGTTCGGCCCGCAGAAAGGGGCCGCCCCGGCCATGATCGAGCGCCTGGAGCTGGGCCTGGAGCGCCTGGCCCGTCGTTTCGAGCGGGACCTGGGGCACAAGGTCGCCGCAGCGCCTGGGGCCGGGGCCGCCGGAGGGATGGGCGCGGCGGTGCTGGCTTTCCTGGGCGGCAAGCTGATCCGCGGGATCGATTACGTGCTGGAGACTACCGGTTTCGACTCCGCCCTGGCCGGGGCCGACATTGTCCTGACCGGCGAGGGCTCGTTCGACTCGCAGAGCCTGGGGGGCAAGGTGCTCTCCGGGGTGTTCTCCCGCGCCGAAGCCGCCGGTGTGCCTGTGGATGTTGTCTGCGGCCGTGTCGCGGACCTGGATGAGAGCGGCCGCCCGGCCGGCGCCGGGGCCCGGCGGATCTGGTCCGGGGCCGACCTGGACATCCCCGCCCGCCGGATGCTGAACGCTGCCGACCTGACCCGTCTGGCCGAAATGTCCCTGCAAGACTTTCTCTCTCCGTCCGAGGGGGCCGATGAGCACTGAGACGCCGGAGAGCGGCCGCAGCGTGGCGGTCCTGTTTCCCATCCCCGGCGGCGGACCCTACACCTACCGCGTCCCCTCCGACTGGGAAATCCCGCCCGCGACGGGCTGCCGGGTGAGCGCGCCCCTGGGGCGCAAGCTCCTCACCGGCCTGGTCACCGGCCCCGGCCTGCCCGTGCCGGCCGGCGTGCGCCTGCGCGCCTTGAGCGCCTCCCTGGACAACCGTCCCCTGCTCACCCCCGACCTGCTGGAGCTGATCGCCTGGCTGGCCGAGTACTATTTCTGCGAGCCGGGCGAGGCCCTTCGCTCGGTGGTTCCTGGCCCTTTCCTTCGCGTGGGCGATCGCACCGTGCACCTGAGCGAGGCGGCCCAGGCCGACCCGCCCACCGGTCTGCCTCCGGCCCAGGGACGCCTGATAGAACTCCTGCAGGCCCGGGGCAAGGCCCGGGTTTCCAGCCTGCGTGATGAGCTGGACGCCGGCCCCCTTCAGCGGGCACTGACTGTCCTGGAAAACGCCGGGCTGGTCACATTGAGCGACTGCCTGCCCCGCGTGCCAGCCGATAAGACCGACTCTCTGGTCAGCGCCGTGGCCCCTCTGCCCGAGGCGGAAGAGCTGGAGCGCCTCCTGCGCCGCAGCCCCCGTCAGCGCCAGTGCCTGGACTACCTGAGCGGCCTGGCCCACCCGGTGGAGGCGGCCTTCCTCAGCCGCCAGATGGGTTTCAGCCCGGAGGTGGTGAGGACTCTGGCGGGCAGGGGCCTCGCCCGCATCACCCAGGTGCGCCGTCTGCGCGACCCGTTCCAGAGCCTGGACCTGCCGCCCTACGATCACCCCACGCCCTCGGCGGCCCAGACCGCGGTGATCGCCGCGATCAGCCGCGACCTCGACTGTCACCGGGTGTTCCTGCTCCATGGCGTGACCGGCAGCGGCAAGACCCTGGTCTACCTGGAGATATTGCGCCCGGTGCTCGCGGCCGGCCGTCAGGCCGTGGTCCTGGTCCCCGAGATCGCCCTCACCCCCCAGACCACCGCGCGGTTCCGGGCCGTGTTCGGCGACCGGGTGGCGGTGCTGCACAGCGGGTTGTCGGATGGCGAGCGCTACGACATCTGGCGCGAAATACGCGCCGGGCGCTACCGGGTGGCGGTGGGGCCGCGCTCGGCCGTGTTCGCCCCGTTCGAGAACCTGGGCCTGATCATCCTGGACGAGGAGCACGAGAGCACCTACAAGCAGACCGACCTCACCCCGCGCTACCATGCCCGGGATGTGGCGATCCGCCGGATGCGTTCCGCCGGGGGCCCGGTGGTCCTGGGCTCGGCCACCCCCAGTCTGGAAACCTGGGCCGAGGCCGAGAGCGGCAACGTCGTGCGCCTGAGCCTGCCCGAGCGCGTCGCCGGCCGACTCCTGCCCGAGGTGCGCCTGGGCGACCTGCGCCACGGCTGGACCGGCTCGGACAAGAACGGTGTCACGCCCGCCCTGCTCAAGGAGATCGGTTTCGCCCTGGAGGCCCGCGGGCAGGTGCTGCTGCTTCTTAACCGGCGCGGTTTCAGCAATTTCGTCCTCTGCCCCGACTGCGGCGGCATCGTCGAGTGCCCCAACTGCCGCATCTCGCTCACCGTGCACAAGCGCCTGGGCCGCCTTCTCTGCCACTACTGCGGCCACCAGCAACCCGCACCCGAGGTCTGCCCCGCCTGCGGCTCGGCCTCCCTGGAACGGATCGGGGCCGGGACCGAGCAGGTGGAGTCCGCCCTGCGCGAGGCTTTCCCCGAGCGCGTGGTCGACCGCATGGACCTGGACACCACCGGGGGCAAGTGGTCGCACCACGAGATCCTGGAGCGCCTGCGCACCGGGGCCACGGATATCCTGGTGGGCACCCAGATGATCGCCAAGGGCCTGGATTTCCCGAACGTGGTCCTGGTCGGGGTGGTCAACGCCGACACGGCCATGAACCTGCCCGATTTCCGCTCCACGGAGCGCACTTTCCAGCTCCTGGCCCAGGTGGCCGGGCGCACCGGACGCGGCGAGCGGGGCGGCGAGGTGCTGATCCAGACTTTCAACCCCGCACATCCGGCGGTGCGCGCCGCGGTGCACCACGATTACACCGGGTTCGCCCGGCGCGAGCTGGCCGTGCGCCTGGAGGCGGGCTATCCGCCCTACGTGCGCCTGCTCAACGTGATATTCAGCGGCGAGCAGGAGCCGGTGGTGGAGCGTTTCGCCGGGGATAGCGCCGCACTGGTGGCAGCGCTCATCCAGCGCAAGCACCTGCAGGACCGGCTTACTCTCCTCGGCCCCGCGCCCTGCCCCCTGGAACGCTTGCGCGGACGCTGGCGGCGACACCTGATCCTCAAGAGCCGTGAGCCGGAGCTGATCGGCAGCCTGGGGGAGTTCCTGGCCCGGCGCCTCAAGCCTCCCGCGGCCGGGGCCTGCCGGGTCACCCTGGACCGCGACCCGGCCAGCCTGATGTGATAAGGGAACTCCTTCACAACAGGCCGATTTCTCGAAAAGATTTCCGTGATTTATCGGTAATATCCTGTTATTTTTAAGTTTCAATCAAAACCTAAAACCGGACAGGATCGTGAGCGACGAAAGCTGCCTCGGCACAGCCTGGAAAACTCCGGAGCTGGCCGCCAAATACCTGCAGGGAGTGCGGGGAGCGATCCCCCTGGCCGCCGAGCAGATCGGGATAATCCTGCACCTGGCCCGCGCCTGGCGTCCAGACTTCCAATCCTTCCTCGACCTGGGCTGCGGCGATGGTGTCCTGGGGCGGGCGCTCTGGCAGGTATCGCCCGCGGCCGAGGGTGTGTTCCTCGATTTCTCCGAGGCCATGCTGGGCGCGGCCCGCGAACGCTGCGGCGACAGCGCCAGGGCCAGGTTCGTGAGCGCCGATTTCGGCCTGCCCGGCTGGAGGGACTGCCTGGGCCCGCAGGCGCGTTTCGATATCATTGTCTCCGGCCTGGCCATCCACCACCAGAACGACAGCCGCAAGCGGGAAATATACGCCGAGCTGTTCGAGCTGCTCGCCCCGGGCGGACTGTTCCTGCACCTGGAGCACGTGGCCAGCGCCAGCCCGGCCGGCCAGGCCGTGGCGGATGACTGGTTCATCGACGCCCTCTACGAATACCACCGTCGCTCGGGAAGCTCCTACACCCGCCAGGAAATCGCCGGGGGCTACTTCCACCGCCCGGACAAGGCGGCCAACATCCTCGCCCCGGTTCAGACCCAGCTCGACTGGTTGCGCCGGATCGGCTTCCAGGACGTGGACTGCTGGTTCAAGGCCTTCGAGCTGACCGTGTTCGGCGGACGCAAACCCTGAAAGCTTTTGCCGCGGCGCCCGCGATCGACAGTGGCCGCGCCGCTGAGGTGCCTCATAAGTGGAACCGAGATGGTTTGACTGGGCCAGCCGCATCCAGGCCATCGCCCAGAACGGGCTGGCTTTCAGCCGAAACCCCTACGATATCGAGCGTTTCCAGGCCCTGCGCCAGCTCGCGGCCGAGATCATGGCGGATGGCTGCAACACAAGCATCCGGCGCATCGAGGACCTGTTTGAGCAGGAGACCGGTTACGCCACGCCCAAGATCGACTTGCGCGGGGCGGTGTTCCACGGCGAGCGCCTGCTGTTCGTCCGGGAGAGCCTGGACGGGCTGTGGACCCTGCCGGGCGGGTTCGCCGACATCGGAGAGTCACCCGCGGCCGGAGTGGAGCGGGAAATCCTGGAGGAAAGCGGTTTCGAGACCCGCGCGGTCAAGCTGGCCGCAGTGGTCGACCGCCGGGTCGACCCGCACTCGCCGCCGCACCCGTTCCACATCTGGAAACTGATTTTCCTCTGTGAGCTGACCGGCGGCACGGCCCGCACCAGCCTGGAAACCACCGAGGTCGGGTTCTTCGGCGAGGAGGAATTCCCGCCCCTGTCGCTGGGCCGCACCACGCCCCGCCAGCTCGACCTTGTGTTCAGGCATCATCGCGAGCCCGGCCGTCCCACCGATTTCGACTGAGGCGCGGCAGCATGGAGCAGGCTGACAAGCAGGGCAACCCGGATCAGGCGGTTTTCTACCCGGTCTCGACCAGAAAGCTCGCCCTGATGTCCATGTTCTCCTACCTTTTGTATCTGCACTTCTGGTTCTTCGCCAACTGGTACTACCTCAAGCGCAAGGCCGGACTGCGGGTCTGTCCTTTCTGGCGCTCGTTAGTTCTGGTGGCGTTCACCTATCCGCTGTTCCATCTTATCGCCGACCGTATGGAAGAGGCGGGCCTGGAGCCGGGGTTCCGCCCCGGACGGCAGGCCCTGCTTTTCCTGCTGATCCAATATTTCTCCATGCTCCTGCCCGGATTTCTGAAACTGTTCTGCCTGTTCGGTATCCTGGCCGTGCTGCCGGTCCAGGCGGCGGTCAACCGTTTGAACGGCCACCTGGCCCCGGGAGCCGCCCCCAACGCGCGCTTCACCCGCCTTAACCGCCTGATGGTCCTCGCGAGCGGGCTGTTATTCGGCCTGGCCGCTCTGCGCGGCCTGCTGGAGGCGCTGCCGGGGACGGTTGAATGAGGCTTTTCTTTTCTCCTGCCTTGACTTAGCACCGGATTCAACTATACTATTTTGTCAGGTATTAAACCAAAAACTGACAGATTCGGGGGAGCCCTCCCCCGCGACAACATATCCGGGGCCGGCCCGCGTGGGGCGCGCGCTCCACTGGAAAGGACGGTACGGCATGACCGCTTTGACTCTGCTCTCTCTCGTTCTCGGCGCATTCGGGTTGGCGGCGTTCACCCAGGTGCGTGCCCTGCGGCGCCAGGTCTACCTTCTGCGGCTGGATGTCCGGGATGCCGGTCTGAACCGCGCCGCCACGGACGACCCGGACAGCTCCTGCGGCTGCGGTTGCGGCTGCGGCTAAGCCGCGGCGGTCAGCTCTCGTTCCTATTGACGGGAATAAACACTCAATGCAATATTCCATCGCAGCGCCACAGCCTGCAAAGGGTTGCGGCGGCGGTGGTTTATTGTCTAAAGTTCTTTCCAGTTCGGCCGAAGAATAATATGTTAGAGATGGGCATGCACAGGGACGTCAAATTTCCCAGGGAAGGGATAGAAACATGTGCCCGGCTTGTGACCTCGGCCATCTGGCTCCGTCGGATTTCGATGAGTTCTTCGAGCGCGCCCGCGCCGAGGGCCTGACAACCCTTGTCTGCGCCCGCTGCGGAACCGCTGTCAGCACCGAGATGCTGCTTCTGATCGCCAGCCCCCTTGACCGGTCGGCCTCCCTGCTTGGGAATGTCCTGACCTGATCCGGTCGAAGGGTTTTAGTATTGCTTTTTTCCCCGACATTTTTCCCACTGCGTGCGCTTCATTCGATTCCTCAGTTTTCCCGTTTTGCCGCCAAAACCTAATTCTCTATTTGTCATGCTCTTATCAGAAACAGGCTTTCAGGAAAAAACCGCTCCCTGCCGGCTGTGCGATTTTTGTTGAGCAAAGGGGAGTTTCGAGGTATACTTTTTGGTGGACGGGGTCTTGACATTCGGCGTTTAAAGATTATAATTTATTGTATAGTTTGCATTATATGTATGTAAACAATCGGGGCTGACTCGATGCGAAAGATCGAGAAAAACCTGGTCGATTCCCAGCGGGTCTACCAGGACATACAGCGCGCCATGGTCAATCTGGAGAACGCCAAGTACCTGGTGAATTTCTCCGATGACGCCCATGACAAGCTGTCCACAATCCGCCTGATCTTCGACTATTTCTTCACCAAGTACGGCAACTACGAGTTCCGCCGCGACTGCATAGTCGATTTCAAGGTCAAGGAACTGGAAAACATCCTGGACGCTCTGGAAAGTTTCACCCGCAGCTACCAGGAGTTGTTGCGCACCTATCGCGAAAAACCCACCTCCCGCAACATCCAGCAGACCGGCACCGCCTGAGTGTGTCATATTCCTCCCACAGCGTGGTTGCAGCAGCAAGCCCGCCTGTTTTATATTTGACCCGCTCTTCCGGCACGTATCCGCGGCCGGCCACGGAACTTTCTGTCCGCGCGAGGCCTGTGCATGTTCCAGCTTTCCACGCCTGACCTGTTCATCCTGGGGCTCTACTTTGTGCTGATGTCGGGCCTGGGGGTCTACCTGGCGCGCTTCCAGACCGACAGCCGGGCCTATTTCCTGAGCAACCGGAATATTCCCTGGTGGGCGGTCTGCATCTCCATCGTGGCCACCGAGACCAGCGTGCTCACTTTCATCGGCGTGCCGGCCATGTCCTTTGACGGGGACATGCGGTTCCTGCAGATCACCCTGGGCTACCTGGTGGCGCGGGTGATCCTGGCCTTGTTTTTCCTGCCGGCGTTCCTGGGCCAGGAAACCTACACGGTCTACGGCTACCTGACCCGGCGCTTCGGGCCGCGGGCGCGCAACATCGCGGCCGGGCTCTTTTTCATCTCGCAGATGCTGGGCCACGGTGTGCGTCTGTTCGCCTCGGCGCTCGTGCTCTCGGCCGTGCTGGGCCTCGACGGCGTGGGCTGGTCGATATTCATCATGGCCGCGGTCACGATTTTCTACACCTGGGCCGGCGGTATCAGCGCGGTGATCTGGACCGATGTGATCCAGGGCGCGATCATGCTGGGCGGCGCGGTGCTGGCCCTGGTGATCCTGGCCGGGATGTTCCCCGAGGGCGCGGCCCCGGTGCTGGCCACGGCCCAGGCCGCGGGCAAGCTGCGCGTGTTCGATTTCGGTCTCGACCTCAGCCGCACCTACACGTTCTGGAGCGGGCTGGTGGGCGGCACTTTCCTGGGCATGGCCTCCCACGGCACGGATCAGGTGCTGGCCCAGCGCCTGTTGACCTGCCGCAGCCTGCGGGACGGCCGCAAGGCCCTGGTCGGCTCGGCCTTCATCATCATCCCGCAGTTCGCGGTGTTCCTGTTGATCGGGGTGCTGCTGTTCTATTTCTACCAGGCGCACCCGCCCGCTGTGCCCTTCGACAAATCGGACCGCATCTTCCCCCATTTCATAGTTAACCATTTCCCGCCCGTAGCCGCGGGACTCACTATCGCCGCGATCTTCGGGGCGGCCATGTCAACCCTGAGCGGGGCGTTGCAGGCGTTCAGCTCCAGCGCGGTGATGGATATCCTGAAGCCCCTGCGGGGCGAGGCCCACGCCGCGGACAACTACCTGGGGGTCAGCCGCTGGTTCACCCTGTTCTGGGGCGTGGTGCTCTGCGGTATAGCCATGCTGGCCAAGGACTGGGGTCCGGTGCTCGAGACTGGCCTGACCGTGGCCTCGGTCACTTATGGGCCTCTGTTGGGCCTGTTCCTGTTAGGCTTTTTCACCCGGCTTAAAAGCCTCAACGCCCTGACCGTGGGGGTTCTGGCCGGGCTGGCCGCGGTGAGCCTGGTGCTGCGGGCTCATACAGTCCCCTGGACCTGGTACGTGGCTGTCGGGGCCACGGTCACGGTGGGCGTGTCCCTTGCCGTGGAGCGCCTGAGCGGCGCGCGGGGCTGCGGACGCTGAACTGTTCTACGGTTTTAGGGGCGCGGCGTGCCGTGCCCGAAAGGCTTTTCTGTTCTCTGGGTTACGGCCAAGAGAACCAGAAGCCATTGGGGGGCCGTAAACTCGCCCGGGCCTTAGCGACTTTGGCACCCGTGGTGTGCATGAAACTCCTGCACGCTGCCTGAGGTGCGGCGGCGGCGCTGCCGCGAATCGCCCGCCGGGCCTTGAGGCTCAAAATGGCTTCGGTGTGCACGGTGCGGGTACTCCGCTCTTCCAGGCGAGGCTCAGACATACGGCCCCCGGCGGCCCTGCGGGCCGCCTGGAGAACGCAGCCTCAACCCTCAAGGAACCTGACACCTCGCGCACTATATATTTGCGGCCCCCACGCCCTTTGGTGCTTTCGGGCATGACCAGCTTTGTCCGGTTAGGTTTTTGCATAGAATGTCATGGTCGAACACAGTGTTCGTATCGGAATGATTCGATCCTGGGTCAAAGCCAAGCCCCGCGCCGCTGACAGGCCGCCGCTGTTGCCTTTGGGGGGCCGCACCTGTCTGAGCCTCCCGCCAGGGCAGCGTGTTATCGAGCGTAAAACGGCCAGGGCTCAAATTGCTGTACTGTCCGGCGGCGATTCGCGGCAGCGCCGCCGCTGCAACGCGGGAGCGGAGATAATCCTCGGGCACACCACAGTCAGAAGAGGAGTAATGGTGTGGACGAGTTTGCGGCCCCCGCTGGCTTTGCTGCTTTGGCCGAAACCAAAGCAGAAAAGGGTCTTTCGGCTTCTCACTGCAAGTTCCTAACCGGACATTGCTTGGCATGACCGAAAGAACATTATTTCTATTTGAGTCCAACTCATCGATCTGAAATCAAGCTGAGGCATTATGTCCATCCAGCCCTCTGCACTCAAAAAACTTTTCTTCTCCGGGATCGGCGGCAGCGGCATGAGCGCCCTGGCCCAGGTGCTGGTCAGCCGCGGCGTGGCTGTCTCCGGCTCCGACCGCCGCAACGACCGCGGCGAAAGCCCGGCCCTGTTCGGCTGTCTGGCGGCCCAGGGCATCAGTCTGTTCCCGCAGGACGGCTCCGGAGTGAGCGCGGGCCTGGATGGGGTGGTGGTGAGCGCCGCGGTGGAGCAGGACACCCCGGACTACGCCCGCGCCCGTGAGCTGGGCCTGGCTGTGATTCCCCGTCCCGCTCTGCTCGCCGCCCTGGTCAACACCTCGCGTGGGGTCTGTTTTTCCGGCACCAGCGGCAAATCCAGCGCCACGGCCCTCTGCGCCTACGCCCTGACCGAGCTGGGGTTCAGCCCGGCGCTGATCGCCGGGGCGGACCTGGTGAATTACAGGAGCGGCCCCACCACGGGCAACGCCCTGGCCGGCAAGTCCGACCTCTGCGTGGTGGAAAGCTGCGAAAGCGACGGCACCATCGTGGATTATTATCCCGCCGTTGGAGTGATCCTGAACATCGAGCGCGACCACCACGAGCTGGACTCCCTGGCCCGTATGTTCGCCACTTTCGCCGCCCAGACCCGCGAAACCCTGGTCCTGAACGCCGACTGCCCCAACGTGATACGCCTTCCGCGCCCAACCGGCCCCGGAGCGCCGCGGGTGGTGACTTTCTCAGCCCAGGGCGCTCCTGCCGACTACAGCGCGGACGGGCTGGAGCTTGGACGGTTCTCCTCGCGCTTCCGGGTCAAGGGCGTGGAATACCATTGTCCGCTGCCCGGACTGTATAACGTATCCAACGCCTTGGCCGCCCTGGCCGCGGCCGAGGCGGTGGGAGCAAGGGCGCAGGATTTCGCCCGCGTGCTGACCGGGTTCCGCGGCACAGCGCGGCGCTTCCAGTTGGTGGGCGAGGCGGCCGGGGTGAGCGTGATCGACGATTTCGCGCACAACCCGGCCAAGGTGCGGGCCGTGCTGGGCGCTTTCGAAAGCTGGACCGGCCTGGGACGGCTGTTCGTGGTGTTCCAGCCCCACGGCTACGGGCCGCTGCGGTTCCAGTTCGAGGAGCTGGTGGAGGTGTTCGGGGCCTGCCTGCGGCCGCGTGACGTTCTCATTCTGCCCGAGGTCTACTATGCCGGGGGCACGGCCAGCCGCGACATCTCCAGCGCCGACCTTGCCAAGCGTGTGAGCGCCCTGGGACGCGAGGCCGTGTTTTTCGCCGATCGGGCCGCGGCCGCGCCGTTTATCGCAGGACGGGCCGTGGAGGGGGATGTGGTGCTGGTGCTGGGCGCGCGGGATGACAGCCTGACCGCGTTTGCCGGGCAGGTGCTGGAACGGCTGAAAAGCAAGGTGCCGGGAGACAATTCCCCCCTGCTATGTGCGTGGTCAAGGAGAAAGCATGTAAAAGAGCTTTAGACTCTGAATCCGGCCAATCTGCTATTCATGGCCTCCGTGTTGACGGAGCCATATGCAATTGATTCGAGGTATTACAGGAGAGAGGCGACAGCCTTTGATCGTGGCCTGAAGTTAAACATTTCAGCACACATGGGGGGCAACGCCGTCCTCTCAATACGCTCGGGTTTGCTGGGCGGTTCAGGATTCAACAGTCAGGCTGCGACCGGCAGGCGATAGGGCGTGTCCCATCGAGGAGCACACGCCTGCAACGCAGCAGAAGGCGACGGGCAACGGCTACAATGGCTTTTTTCGCTCCGCGCCGGAATTTAAGGTTCTCGTAAACCTCCCGCAGTTCGGAATCTTTCTTTATCGCGGTCCAGGCAGCTTCGGTCAGGATAGCGCGAAGCTCGCTTTTACCGCACCTGGTGATACGGCCCATGCGGACATTTTCTCCGCTGGAATACTGGGAAGGGGTCAGGCCCACATAGGCCGCCAGTTGTTCAGCTCTTGTAAAACGGGTGATATCCCCCAGTTCAAGGAGCAGGAACATCGCACTGATCAGTCCGATGCCCGGAACAGACCTGAGAAGCCTGACTCTTTCGACGTAAGGTTCACTGGCTGCAAGTTCTTTCAGTAGTTGAGTCTGTTGCTCGATCAAGTGGTTCAGGTATTCGTATTCATTCAGCAAAGATATAAAACTCAGCTTCATATACGAGTTGTCAAACACAATCTCTTTGAGCCGGTTGAAAAAGCTTTCAGTCCACGGCCCACGGGGGTTGGCAATCGAGAGACCGAAAAAACACAGTTCGCTTTTTATCCTTTGCTGAACCCGTACACGGTCGCCCATTAACTGCTGCCGTCTGCGCAAGGCCTGACGGTGTGCGCACAGTTCCGGACCGGGGATCCAGACCGCCTTGAGCATTCGCTTGGACAATAGGTATGCCAGCTTGTGGCTGTCGCGCCGGTCAGTCTTCACGTGATTGCCGTACTCCAGCAACAGGGTCGGCGGCGTAACTGTACACTGGACGCCCGATCCATTCAGCAGTTCGTACAAACTGAAGCCGAAGTAACCGGCTTCGTACACGGCCTCGATCCGGTTAGGCTGGTAACGTTTCAAAAAGTTCAACAACTTGTCCGGCTCTGGGGGGTGTGCTCCGCTGAATATCACCTCCCCACTGCAAATTACCGTTATATGCCAACTGAGACGATGCAGGTCGATCCCGACAAAAACCGTTTCCCCCGCAGGGATAATCTGATTATACTTCTTCATAGGAGCCTCCTGTGGGTAAAGGTCTTGGCAGATTCAAATGTAACTACCGTTAACCTTGACCAACAGTGAGGCTCCGTTTATTTGCCCCCACTAAGCAACATAGTTGCTTTGAAAAAGGGGGGGAGAGCGGGGGGATTGAATACAAACAAAGAGGGCACGGCATGCCGTGCCCCACTGCAAATCATTTAATTTGGTCCTACTGAATTCCTCCGCACCCGGCCAGGGCCTTCTCGGCCAGGCGCAACTGCTCCTCCACCGCCTCGGGCGCTGTGCCGCCGAAAGCGTTGCGGCTGGCGGCCGAGCCTGCGAAATTGAGCGAGTCGAACACATCCGCCTCGAACAGCACGCTCACCTCGCGGTATTCCTCCAGCGGCAGCTCGCGCAGGCCCACCCCGCGCTCCTCGCAGGCCTTGACCACGCGCCCGGCGGCCTCGTGGCTCTTGCGGAACGGCAGGCCCTTGCGCACCAGATAGTCGGCCAGGTCGGTGGCGAGCAGGAAATCATCCAGCGAGCGCTCCATGGACTCGACATTGACCGTGAGGGTCTCCATCACGCCCGCGGCGATCCGCAGCGAGCGCTCCAGGGTGTCGAAGGTGTCGAACAGGGGCTCCTTGTCCTCCTGGAGGTCCTTGTTGTAAGTGGAGGGCAGGCCCTTGAGAGTGGCCAGCAGCCCGGCCAGGTTGCCCAGCACCCGTCCGGTCTTGCCGCGCACCAGCTCCAGCGAGTCGGGGTTCTTTTTCTGCGGCATCAGGCTGGAGCCGGTGGTGTAGCGGTCGCTCAGGCCCACGTAGCGCAGTCCCGTGCTGGAGTAGATGATGAGGTCCTCGGCCAGGCGCGACAGGTGGGTCATCACCAGGGCGCTGTCGGCCAGGAACTCGACCACGAAATCGCGGTCGCTCACCGCATCCATGCTGTTGGGGCAGACTTTCGTGAAACCCAGGCGCTCGGCCAGGAAATCGCGGTCTATGCCCAGGGCGTGCCCGGCCAGGGCCCCGGAGCCCAGAGGCAGGGCGTTGACCCGGGCGCTCAACTCGGCGAAACGCTC
>JAJFUG010000059.1 GCA_021372515.1 bacterium | reverse complement strand
CCCCGGCTGTCGCGTTCCAACGCATGGATACCGTTATTCGCCAGCCCATCCTGCCAGCTCACCGCCTTCCAAGTGCTCCCGTCGTAGCTGAAAGCGTAATCGTTGTACGTGCCGAACCAGATACGGCCCTGGAAATCCTGGGCAATCCCGGTGACCGGTTTCTGGAGGAGATCGAATTCATTCTTGAACGTGCGCCAGCCGTGGCCGTCGTAGCGGCTCACCCCGAAACCGGAGGTGCCGCACCAGAGGTTGCCGAGCGAGTCCACGGCTACGGCCTGGACCGAGTTGCCAGCCAGCCCCGCATCGGTGGTGAATTTCTGCGCCGCGCCGCTGGGCAGGTCCCAGCGCACCACCCCGCCGAGAGTGCCGGCCCAGAGAATGGAATCCCCTTGCAGGGCCAGACTGGTCACAGCGTTACCGTTGGTGTAGTTGACAAACATGCCGGACGGATAGGCCACGGAGGTGGCAGCGAGGAGCATGAAAAAGGACAGGCGGCCAAGCGAGGGACGCATGTTTTTCTCCGGTCGAGTGAGGACGGCCAACGGGGACAATGAAACGTTTATAACATAATATTCAATTTTAACCATTATGTTCCACTCGACGGCAGCAGTCAATCCTTTTCTTTCACCAGACCCCGGAGAAAAAAGCTTGTGGTTCCAGGCCGGTGGGTTTATTAATATTCTATAATGGTTTTTTTTATGAACCATTCATTTCCATCTGACAATGACCGGTCTCTGGAGGTGAAAATGCGCAGAACCACCATGCAAGTTCTGTTCTGTTTGATGGCGGCGTGCCTGTTTCTTGCTTTCAGGCCCGCCCCTTCCATGGCCCGGACCATGTATGTGGCCCCCAACGGCGACGATAAAGCCGACTCGACCGACGGGGCCGTGTTCCGCAGCCTGGCGGTCGCGGTCGAAAAAGTCTGGGGCGGCGACACCCTGATAATCCGCAACGGGTTCTACGAGGGCGGGGTGTTCATCCGCCGGGGCTGCAAGCCGGAGGCCCCGCTGGTGATCAAGGGCGAGAGCCGCTACGCCATAGTCCTGGGCAGCGGCGAGCGCCAGGATGGGATCACCCTGGCCGACTGCCGCAACGTGATCCTGGACGGGGTGAACGTAACCCGGGCCCGCCGCGCGGGTATAATCCTCGACCACTGCCGTTTCGTCCAAGTGCGGGGCTGCGTGAGTTACAACAACGGCCGCTGGGGCATTTTCACCGACCACAGCTCGGATTTCTGCCTGGAGAACAACGAGTGCTTCGGCTCGCAGTTGGAGCACGGTATCTACCACAGCAACAGCGGGGATGATTTCATCATCCGGGGCAACTACCTTCACCACAACTCCGGCTGCGGCATCCATGTGAACGGCGACCCGGAGTACGGCGGCGACGGGGTGATCTCGCGCGGGATCATCGAGCGCAACCTCTGCCAGGCCAACGGCAGCGCCCACGGCGGGGCCGGGATCAACATGACCCACGTGCAGGACGTGATCGTGCGCAACAACATCCTCTGGAACAACCTGGCCGGCGGGATCACGTTCTACCAGGACACCGGCACGCGGGAACAGAGCTCCAAGCGCGCCCTGATCACCGGCAACACGGTGGTCTACGCCGCGGGCCAGGGCCGCAGCGGGGTGAAAATCCTGCCCACCAGCGAGAAGGTGCTGATCTGCAACAATATCTTTGTCTCGGGCGGCAAGCGCGGCTGCGTGGAGGTCTACGCCGAGGACCTTCCCAGCGTGCTGAGCGACAACAACGTGTTCTGGGGCGTGGACGCCTCCCAGATCATGGACATGGACGAGATGCCCGACAAATACGGCGCCCGGCTCCTGAGTCTCGATTTCTGGCGCAAGACAACGGGCAACGACACACATTCCGTGGTGGCGGACCCGAAATTCGTCGCGCGGGCCTACGGCGATTTCCACCTGGGTAAAGGTTCCCCCGCGGCCGGGGCCGGGATGGGCCTGGCCGAGATAAAGAAACGCCTCACCGCCCTGGGCGGTTATGAGTGGACTCTCGAACAACTGGGCAAGCTGCCGGATGACGACTATGACGGGAAAGCCCGGCCCGGGGCCAAGGGACGCTCGGCCGGGGCCTTCGAGCCGGCGGAATGAGCCGGTGACAACCAACAGGAGACAGCGGCAATGATGAGTCTGGGCTTGTGCACGATGAGTTTCCCGAAGAACACCCCGGAGCAGGTGCTGGATATTATCGAAGGCAGCCGGATAAAAATGGTGGAGTGGTCGGGACGGGACTACCACCTGCCACCCGCCTCCACAGAGCGGCGGGTCCGTGAGCTGGCCGGACGCTGCGCGGACATGGGGATCGCCACCCCCAGCTACGGCTCGTATTTCAATGTCTACGCACAGGGGGAGGATGAGTTCTCACGGGTGCTGGATGTCACCTGCGGCCTGGGGGCCGACACGGTGCGGGTCTGGTCGGGCGACTGGGATGACCCTGGCGAGATGAGCGGCATGAGCGACGAGCAGGTTTCCCGCCTGGCCGCCAACGCGGCCAAGTTCGGCGAGATGGCCGCCCTGCGCGGGGTGAAAATGGCGTTCGAGTACCACCTCCACTACCCCACCTGCGGGGCGGCCGAGGTGCTGCGCGTAATCCGCGAGGCCGCCCACCCCAACGTGCTGACCTATTTCCAGATGCTCACCGAGTCCCGCCGCAGCGTGGCTCAGAACCTGGCCGACCTGGTGGCGGTCTGGCCGCACCTGGTCAACGTGCACGTGCACTATTTCGAGGACGAGGACCTTCTGCCCCTGACCCGCGGGGCGCATGTCTGGCACCCGCTGCTGGAACGCCTGACCAGCCTGGGTTACACCGGGCCGCTCTACCTGGAATATTACCGCGACTACACCCCGGAGCTGATGCAGGCGGACCTGGATTACCTGGAGAAGGAACTCAAGGCCCGGGCCTGAGACTGAACGTGAACGGGGCGGCCGTATCCGGCTGCCGCCCCGTTTTTCCGCTTTCAAAACAGCGCCTCCGATATTCCTATCCTTGTGTTTTGCCTACTGTTATATTATTCTCTCCCCTGTTTGACCAGGCTTCACGAAAAGGACGCTCCTTTTCAGATCGATGACTATCACCCCGGAGGCACCGCCCGAATGCGCTATCTGACATTGCTGACTTTCTGCCTGGCCCTGCTCGCGACAGTCTCCCTGCGTGCCCAGACTTCCGACAGCCTGAAACTTGAAATCTCTTTCAACCAGGACCCGGCGGTCTACGAGGAGAGCGACTACGGCGAGGCGCCCCAGGTGGCGGTCTGGCTGGTCGACTCCCTGAGCGGGCAGGTGCGGACAGTCTATGTGACCTACCGCACGGCCAGCGGCGATTTCTACGGCAAGACCGAGTGCCCGGTCTCACTTCCGGTCTGGATCGCGGCCTGGCGTCATGAAACCGGGCGGACGGATTTCCCCACTCTGCGTGACAAGGCCGCCGAGGCCGTGACCCGGGCCACCAGCCAGGACGGCAAGGTGCACGCCGAGACGAAAGTGGCCGCCGGACAGCGCTACCTGTGCTACATCGAGATGAACGTGGCCGGAGATTTCAACTCCGCCTACCCGTTCGAGCGTCAGGACGGCACCCTGGACAACCACGGCAACGGCCAGCCCTCGCTGGTCTACCGCGCCGCGCTTACCGCAGCGGACGGGGCTACGGCCGTGCCCGAGCCTGTGGGCCGGACCGAGCAGTACGGCTACACCGGCGAGATCATCCACGACCTTCAGGGCCTGGACAGCGCCCTCAAGTGCCTGACCAGCCTCGCTGTGACCTGCAGCGCCAACTGAACCGGACAAGGAGCACAGATGGATATGTCAGCCTTGAAACGACGGGAGTTTATCGGCCGGAGCGGAGCCGCCGCGCTGGGGCTGGCCCTGGGCGGCGCGCTCGGGCCCCTGGCCGCCCAGGAGGCCGGTCGGCCGGTCCGGGTCGGTTTCATCGGCCTGGGCAGCCGTGGCACGGTGCTTCTGCGCCTGGCCCTGATGCTGGAGGGCGTGGAGGTCCCGGCGATCTGCGACATCAAGGAATCCGCCGCGGGAAGAGCCGGGCGGCTGGTGGAGCGCCGGGGGTTCAAGCCGCCGGAGCTCTACACCCGTGGACCCGAGGACTACAAGCGCATGCTCGAAAAGGGCGGGCTGGATGCGGTTATCTGTGCAACACCCCGCGAATGGCATACCCCGATGATGGTCGAGACGATGAAGGCCGGGATGTACGCCGGGGTCGAGGTCCCGGCCGGAATCTCGGTGGATGAGTGCTGGCAGCTGGTCGAGACCAGTGAGAAGACCGGCGTGCCCTGCATGATGCTGGAGAACTACTGCTATTTCCAGAACGTGATGATGATCCTCAACCTGCTGGACCAGGGCTTGTTCGGCGACATGGTCCACAGCGAGGTGGGCTACCAGAAGGATGAGCGGTTCCTGCAGATCGGCCCGAACGGCGAGATCGACGACGAGTACGGCATCCTGCGCCGCGACACCAACGGCAACCTCTACCCCACCCACGCCGTGGGCCCGGCCGCCTGGTCGATGAAAGTCAACCGCGGCGACCGGTTCGATTTCATCGTCTCGGTCTCCAGCCGCAGCGCCAATATGCACGAGTACCTGGTCCAGCAGTTCGGGCCCGACCACCCGGCGGCCAAGGTGGTGTTCAAGAACGGGGATGTCAACACCTCGATCATCCGCACGGTCAAAGGCCGCACGATCACGGTCTACTTCGACACCCAGACCCCGCGCCCGTGGGACCCGATCCTGCGTTTCGAAAGCTCCAAGGGCGTTTTCATGGGCAGTGTGGACCGGATCTACGTGGAGGGGCTCAGCCCGGATAACCGTATCTGGGAGGACGCCGCGCCCTACTACGAGAAATACGCCCATCCGCTGTGGAAAAAGCTCGGCGGTCAGGACATACAGCTCGGCCGCGGGGTGTGCGAGTATTTGGTCATGCACCAGTTCCTACAGGCCGTGCGCCGCAAGGCCGAGACACCGCTGAATGTGTATGATGCCGCAGCCTGGAGCTCGATCCTCGATCTGTCGCGCGAATCGGTGTCCAAGGGCAGCCAGCCGGTGGAGTTCCCCGATTTCAGCCGCGGCAAATGGGAGACCGAGCGGGACAGGATATATTATCTCGACTGAGTGCAACTATCAATCCACTGCCGGAAGCCGGGAGAATTCTCCCGGCTTTTTGTATTTCAGGGCTGCGATATATACAATTCGATATCTATACCATCCCTTTTCAACTGAATTTGAGTCCCTCTTTCAAGCTGCGTGTAAAAAAAACGTAACAAACACTTGATTATTTTCTGTTTATATGATCTAATATCTTCCAGACCGTGAGTTTTGCGGGAATTTCCATTTTTACGGCTCCGGCGACCTGCTCTCCGCGGCGGACAAGCAGGCTGGGACCAGCCGTAAGGAAGAGAAGCGGGAGGAATGCGATGATACGGACCACAACCTTGGCCAACCGCCGCCACGAGGATCGTGAGCCTTTCACCACCGAGGCTGAAATCTACCTGGAATCCAGCGTTTTCAGGGCCCGTCTGGTGGATGTGTCCGACGGCGGGGTGCGATTTGCCGTGCCCAAGGCGATCAACGTACACGTGCGTTTCAAGATCGGCGAGAAGCGTATCAGTAGGAACGCCCAGCTCATCTGGTGCGGACGGAACGCGGAGGATGGGCTGGACTACGGTTTCACGTTCATCCAGGAGGAATAGGACCCAAGATGCCGGCCGGGCCTGTCTCTCGTCGCACGTTCATCCAGGCCGCCGTTCTGGGAGCGGCTTCGACTGTGGTGGGAGCCCCGTTGCCGCTCTCCGCCCAGATCCCCCCGGACCTGCTTTTGGGCGGACCGCTTCCCGGGAAACCCTCCAGCCCGGAAAGCTGGATCGGCGCCCTGCACGCTCTGGGCTACCGAGCGGCGTTCTGCCCCCTGTCCCCTCCGGCAGATGACAAGACTGTCCGCACCTACGAGGACGCGGCCCGGAAAGCCGGGATCGTGATCTCCGAGGTCGGCGCCTGGAGCAACCCCCTCAGCCCGGATGACACCGAGCGTGCCAAGGCCCTGGAGACCTGCCGTCTGGGCCTCGACCTGGCCGACCGGATCGGCGCCCGCTGCTGCGTGAATATCAGCGGTTCGCGCGGTGCGGTCTGGGACGGGCCCGACCCGGCTAACCTGACCCGCATTACGTTCGAGATGATAGTCGAGACCTGCCGCTCGATCATCGACGCCGTGCACCCCTCGCGCACCTTTTTCACTCTCGAAACCATGCCCTGGATGTACCCCGATTCCCCGGACTCCTACCTCGAACTGATCCAGGCGGTCGACCGCAAGGCGTTCGCCGCCCACCTCGACCCGGTCAATCTGGTCTGCAGCCCGCAGCGCTATTTCGGCAACGCCGACCTGATCCGCGACTGCTTCGACAAGCTCGGCCCCTGGATCAAGAGCTGCCACGCCAAGGACATCCAGCTCCGCACGAGCCTCACCACGCACCTGGACGAGGTCGTTCCAGGCGAGGGCGGCCTGGACTGGCCCGCCTACCTGGCCGAGCTGAAAAAGCTGCCCGATGTGCCTCTGATGATCGAGCACCTCAAGACCCCGGCCGAGTTCGCCCGCGCCGCCGCGTTTATCCGCGACCTGGCCCGCAAGGTCGGCTTCGAGGTCGGCTGAGCATTCCCCTGCCGTAACCCTGTCCGCCACGCCTCAACCCGATCTCACGGCCCGCCGCGCGTTGACAAAAACCCGCCCGAAAGTTAACTTTCTTTGGGTTAAATACATTCACCCTTTTCGAAAGGAGGCCGCAGCGAAGCACACCCGATCCGAACAGTCCGCTTGACGCCTGCGCTTGCAAGGGAAGTCGGGTAACCAGGCCCGCGCTGACGTGCAGCCGTGGGGAGCATTCAAAGGCCGGCCGGCCACTGTCCGCTGTCTCAGGATGGGAAGGCCCGTCGAACACGCCGCTCCCGCAGCCGGAAAACCTTGGGCCCAGGCGAGACCACTCAACCTTTTCACGACCAAAAGGCGAAGAGCATGCGTTTTCTGATTTTTTCCCCATTAGCTTTGCTTGCCGTTATCCTCTGCCTTGCTTCCCCAGTCAGCGCCCAGGAAAACTCAGACCTCGGCACCCTTATTGTCACCGCGGCCAAGCACCCGACCGAGTTGCGCCAGGCCAGCACCAACACCACGGTCATCACGCACCAGGAAATAGTGACCCGCGGCTGGCAGGATACCGACGAGGCCCTGCGCTCGGTCCTCAGCTTCGATATCACCCAGGCCGGCGGCCCCGGCGGGATCAGCGCCCCCCAGATGCGCGGGCTGCCCGGACGGTTCATGGTGGTGATGATCGACGGGGTGCGGGTGAACGACCCGGCGGACGCCAACGGCGGAGCGGGCAGCATTTTCAGCCACATCCCCACCGCAGACATCGAGCGGATCGAGGTGGTGCGCGGCCCCCAGAGCCCGCTCTACGGCTCCAACGCCGCCAGCGGCGTGATCAACATCATCACGCGCCGCGGCCAGGGCAAGCCGTCGGTCGGCCTGTCCTACCAGGGCGGCTCGCTGAACAGCCACCGTATCGATGCCAACTACTCCGGTGAAAACCGTGGCTTCGACTGGCGCCTGGACCAGGGCGTGACCGCCACGGACGGGGTGATCGACAAGGAGTTCTACCGCAACTATTCCACCGGGATCAAGCTGGGCTATGGCGACGCTGCCCGGCTGCGCTGGGAAAGCGCGGCCTCTTTCACCCGCGCGCGCCAGAATTTCGCAAATTTCAAAGAGAACTACGACAGCGACTACGGCGGAACTTTCTGGTCGGCGCAGACCCCCGACCCGCACCAGAAAATCAATGTCGACTATTTCAGCCTGGGCGAAAAAGTGAGCCACGCCCTGCGCGATAACTGGAAACACGAGCTCAGTTTCGGCCTCTCCGGCCGCAGCCGTCACACCCAGGACCCCAACGACGGCCTGCTGGGCTATATGAGCGCCCCGCGCGACGGGTTCACGCTGGACTGGGCCAACTACTTCGACCAGGGCGCCCAGGTGCCGGTCTATGATGACTCCTCTGACTACCGCTACCGCGGGACCAATTACGACCTGGACTACCGTCACACCCTGACTCTGAGCGGTGAAAAGGCCTCCGACATCCTGACCGCCGGCACCGAGTACCTCTACCAGAGCTACCGTCAGGGCGGCAGCTACGGTTACCTCTCGGACCACCTCAGCCTGACCAGCCTCTACCTGAACAACCAGACCCTGCTGGCCGGCGAGGCACTGAGCGTGAACGCCGGCCTGCGCTACGACAGCCAGGACCGCAGCGGCTCCAGCAGCACCGGCATGATTGGCGCGGCCTGGGACATCCGCCGGCTCGGGGTCATCCTGCGTGGCAACTACGGTTCGGCGTTCCGCGCCCCCTCGGTCTACGAGCTGTTCAGCCCCGGCAACGGCAACGCCGACCTGGAGGCCGAAACCAGCCGCACCGGCGAGCTGGGCGTGGAAAAGTACATGGCCGAGGGCCGCTGCCGGGTCGGCCTGAGCTGGTGGCACACGGAAATCAAAGACGCCATTGTCTGGGTGCTGCAGGACCCGGCCACCTACTCGGGCAAGTACCTCAATTTCGACAAGATGAACAGCCGCGGGGTGGAGTTCGAGTTCAAGGTGCATCCTCTGCCCCAGTGGCAGGGCTCGTTCAACTACACCTACACCGAGAGCTGGAAGTACGACAAGAGCGCCGATCTCTGGAGCCGCAACGTGCAGTTGCCGCGCAACAAGTTCAACCTGAACCTCACCTGGCTGCACCAGTCCGGCGGCTCGGTCAGCCTGGACGGTTACTGGGTGGACGGCTCGCGCCTGCGCTGGAACGGGCTCGAAAAGGCGGACAGCTATTTCAAGCTCGACCTGACCGGCCGCTGCCCGCTCGGGCGCGGGTTCACCGGCAGCCTGGCCCTGCGCAACGTGCTGGATGAGGACTATTTCGAGAGCCTGGGCTACCGTGAGGCCGGGTTCCAGGCTTACGCCGGGCTGGAATTCAGGCGCTGAAAACCCTTTCCGGGTGCTCCTCCCGACAGGTGGAGCACCCGGAGGATTAACGAATGTACCGTCTGCGCCGACAATATGAACGCTACGCCCTCTACGCGCTGCTGCTCTCCAGCGCTCTGCACCTTCTGCTGGCTTTTACTCCGGCATCGTTCGGTGCGTGGGTCTTCGGAGTCAAGGAAAGCGCCAGCCGTGCGCTGCCCAGCCTGGAGCTGATCGAGCTGGCCCCGGAGCCCGCGCCCGAACTCGTGGAGCAGCCGCCCGCACCGCCAACCATTGGCGGGAACCGGGTGATCGCGCCGCCGCCTCCCGTGCCCAGGCTCTCCGCGCAGGATGCAGACAGCAGCCCGCTGGCCTCTCTGGCCCTGCCAACCGAATCCGGACCACCGCCCGCGCTCGATCTACCCCTGTCCCCGAACCTGCCCGGCGAGGCTGAACCACAGTTCAACGCCGATTCGGCGCGTGCTCTGGACGATTACCTGTCGGCCCTCTACGCCCGGATCGAGCGGGAGCGCCGCTACCCGGAGACCTGCCGTCGCCTGGGCCAGCAGGGCGAGGTGGGCCTGAGTTTCGCCATCGCGCCGGATGGCAGCCTGGCAGGCGAAGTCAGCCTTTCCGCGCCCTGCCGCTATACCGCCCTGAACCGCGCCGCAGCCGAGTGTGTCCACCGCTCGGCCCCGTTCCCGCCACTGCCCGCTTTCGTGCACGAGGAAAGCCTGGGCCTCAGCCTGCGTGTTAGGTTCGACCTGCGCGACTGAGCCGCCGATTCCGGTTGACAGCTCCCGCCGCAGGGCCTACCTTATCTGTCACCCTGACATTGGCATCGATTCTCACTCAACTCATAATTGCATTAACTTCTCAGTGGAGGGGTCCATGGGCAGCAGGCTCGGCGTGGGGTTCATCGGGACCGGTTTCATCACCAATTTCCACATCCGCTCCTGGCAGGGCGTGCGGGATGCCGATATAGTGGCCCTGGTGGGCCGCACCCCTGAGCGCGCCCAGGCCACGGCGGAGAACTGCCGCCGCTGCCGCGTGGGCGACCCCACGGTCTACGCCACTATCAGCGAGATGGTGGCCGATCCGCGGGTGGACGCGATCTGGGTCTGCGGGCCGAACTACCTGCGCGTACCGATGATCGAGGAGATCGCCGCCACGATAAAAAGCGGCAAGGGCAAGCTGCGCGGGATCGCGATTGAAAAGCCCCTGGCGCGCAACGTGCGCGAGGCCGAGCGCGTGGTGGAGCTTATCAAGGAAACCGGCATCCTGCACGGCTACCTGGAGGACCAGTGTTTCAGCCCCACGGTGGTGCGCGGCCGCGATATCCTGTGGCGCCGCGGCGCGGCCCTGGCCGGACCGCCCTACCTGGCCCGCTGCGCCGAGGAGCATTCGGGTCCGCACGAGCCCTGGTTCTGGATGGGTAAGACCGGCGGCGGCGGAGTGCTCAACGACATGCTCTGCCACTCGGTCGAGGTGGCGCGCCTTCTGCTGCGCGACCCCTCCAAGCCCAAGGACTCGCTCAAACCGGTGGCGGTGAGCGCCGAGATCGGCTGCCTCAAGTGGAGCCGCCCGGAGTACGCCGCGATCCTGAGCCAGCGCAGCGGCGGCCAGGTGGACTACATCCACCACCCGGCAGAGGACTACGCCCGCGCCACTGTGACTTTCCAGGGGGATGACGGACGGATCGCGGCGGGCGAGGTGACCACGAGCTGGTGTTTCGTGGGGGCGGGCCTGCGCCTGACCTACGAGGTAATGGGTCCGGAGTACTCGCTGAACTCATCGAGCCTCAACAGCGAGCTGTCCGTGTTTTTCAGCCGCAACGTGAAAGGCCAGGCCGGCGAGGACCTGGTGGAGAAGCAGAACGCCGAGCAGGGCCTGATGCCGGTTGTGCCGGCCGAGGAGGTGGTCTACGGCTACACGGACCAGAACCGTCACATGGTCCAGGCTTTCCTGGACGGCCGTCAGCCGTCCGAGGACCTGGAGGACGGCCTGCTGGTGACCAAGCTGCTTATGACCGCCTACATGTCGGCCGAGCAGGGCCGCAAGCTGGCGTTCGCCCCGGCGGGGCTGACCGACTTTGTCCCGGCCGTGGCCCGCGGCGACTGGAGCCCGTCCCAGCTCGCCCAGGGGCACAAGGTCTGAGTCGCGGCATTTAATTAGAATTATTAAAACGATCGGGGCACGGCATGCCGTGCCCCTAAATTTTTCTATCATCCACCAAACTGAAAGCTGTCCCTCACTCCAGGCCGAGCTTGACCTTGAACTCGTCCCGGCGCCGGCCGGCCAGCGGGCACTCCCCCCCGGCCAGCATCGCCCGCACCGCCTCCACCTCACTCCGGGAGAGATTGGCCCCGCCCAGCACGTGCTCCTCGAACGATTCCCAGGCCAGCGGGACCACGGCCCGGGTGATCGTGGCCAGGGCCTCGGCGTACTGACGGATCTCCCACTGGGCGTGCTTGTCCAGGCGCAGGGCCAGGAAATGGAACAGGTTGTTCAGGTCGATCTGCCAGTACCACTCCGTGTAGAGCGACAGCGGCAGGTTGATCCGGGCCAGCTCCCGGCTGACCCCGTCGTCCAGCATCCTCCGGTACCCGGAGAAAACCGCCTCCTGCTCGCGCAGGATCGATTCCACCGCGCGGCGGCGCACCTCGGGCGGAAGGGAGCCGCCCTCCTGGCTGGCCTGCTTGTCGACAGTGTCCTGGGGCAGCACGCGCTCGGGCTCGGGCACGTAGAACTCGTCTTTCATCTCGCTGTAGCGGCCCGAAATCTCGTTCAGGCGGGCGGTGCGGTGACGGACCCACTGGCGGGCCACGAAAATGGGCATCTTGGCATGCACCGTGATTATCACCTGCTCGAACGGCGAGGTGTGACGGTTCCGCAGCAGGTAATCGATGAGGCCCTTGTCCTCGCGCACGGTGCGGGTGCCCGCGCCGTACGAGACCCGCGCCGACTGCACGATCCGGGCATCCGAGCCCAGGTAGTCCACCAGGCGGACAAAACCCTTGTCCAGCACCTGGATGGGCTTATCCAGCAACGCCTCCGCCGCCTCAGTCTGCATGTGCGCCATCCGGTGCCGCCTCCCCTTTTATGCGATTAAACGGCCCTTCCCGAGAGCTCTGTCTCCGGGCCGTGGACTCCTCCGCCTGACCGGATAAACATACAGTTCAACGCCTCTGGCGCAACAAAAATCACGCCCTTTCACCCCACCTCGACCAGGCCCAACGAGGCCCCGCCTCCGGCCTGGGCCAGGCCCTGCGCCGAGCGACGGATGTAGCTGGTGAAAGGCTCGCAGTCGCGGCTGTCCAGGTCGGCCACGGCCAGGGAGGCGCGGTGACGGTGCGCGCGGGCTTTCACCACCCCGTTGTACGCGATCACCATCGCCTCGTGCCAGCTCGGGCGCTCGCTGGTGTTGGAGCAGGCGAGCCACATGCCGTTCTCCGAGGCGCGGGTCACCAGCGTGGAGGGGGCAACCGTGCGCATGTGCGCGGCCCGGTCCCCTCCGCTCTGAAAACTGGAAACCAGCACCAAGTCGGCCCCGGCCAACATGTAGCGCCGGAACAGCTCGGGAAAGCGCATGTCGAAACAGATCGACAGCCCCACTCGGAAAGCCCCGATCCGCGCCAGGACCAGATCGCGGCCAGGCGTGTAGGCCAAGCTGTCAGTGTCGGTTAGAAACACCTTGTCGTAGCGCGCGACCGTCGCCCCGTGCGGGTTAACCAGGTAGAGGCAGTTGAAGGGCTTGTCCGGCCACGACTCGAAATGTGTGCTGCCGTAGGCCAGCCAGAGCCTCAGGCGGGAGGCCGCCGCGCGCAGGCTGAGGTTGCAGTTCTCCAGGCTCTCACGGTCGATCTGGCCCATGCTCCCCAGGTGCACTCCATGATATCCAGTGAGCGCTGTCTCCGGGAACTGCACCAGGTCGGCCCCGGCGGCACGGGCGCGCTCCATCCAGTGCAGCATGACCGAACAGTTGCGCTCCACACTCGCGCTGAGCGGTATCTGGGCTACCGCCAGGCGCAGGCAGTGCTCACGGTCCGGTTTGGTTTGCAGCATCGCTGACTGTCTCCTTTCAGTCCGGGTCAATAGCCCCGAAACCGCCGACAGCGGATTTGTGTTGGGGCTGGGCGATCCCGGCTGTTATTTTAAGCCCCCGCGCCATTTCGTTCGACTGCTATAATATAAAACACGGGTCAATGCAGACAGGAGTACTCGCATGCGGTCCATTCCAAGCGCCGCCCTGCCGACAGAAAGCCCCGGTGCGCTGCGCGCCCGGGCGCGGCGGACCGCTCTGGGCCTTCTCGCGCTCTACGGCCTCAGTTTCGCTCTCTCTCCGGTCAACCTCGACCGCCTGCCCAACCTCTGCCTCTGGAAAGCCGTGATCGGCATCCCCTGCCCGTTCTGCGGCCTGTCACACTCCGTGGCCGCGCTCTCGCACGGGCTGCCCCGCCTGGCCCTGCATCTCAACCCGTTCGGGCCGCCGCTCTACGCAGCCGGGCTGGCTCTCCTGGCCCTTTCTCTCTATACCTGGCGCAGCGGCCATGACCCGCTGGCCGCCCACCCCCGTCTGCGCCGCGCCGCCATACTCGCATTCGGCGGGGCCTGGGGCCTCTGGTGGCTGGTCACGAGCCTCCGCCTCCTGTTTTAAGCCTTTCCCTCACTGCCCCGGCATCGGTTTCAGATATTTGCCCAGCACTTTCTCGCAGGTGCCGTGGCTGATCTTGTCCAGGGTCTCCTGAGGCAGTCCGAGCTGGACCAGGAAAATGTAGTGTGGCAGCCACCAGTTGCGCACGTGGCCCGGGTATTCACTCTCCAGTGGCTGGTAGGCGAAACCGTCCGTGCCGAACATCAGGCGGTCGGCCCAGCGGATACAGAACTCGCGGTAGGGTGCGATCTCCTCCGCGGTCAGCCGGTCGTACTCGCGCAGGTACATCCCGATCGAGGTGTCGACATAGAGGTTGGGGTATTTCTCGAACAGGGCGGACAGTGTTTTCAGGCCCTGAAAATTCATGTGCGCCACGATCCACTTGACATCCGGATGTTTGGCCACCATCTCGGTCAGGAAATAGTCCAGCAGTTCCTGGTTCGTGTAGCCGGCCCGGGCCCAGAATTTCTTGGACCCGACTCCCGTGGTGTAGTCCTGGTCGCCCCAGTGCTCGCTCACGTGGATCAGCACCGGCAGCCCGGCCTTTCCGCAATAGTCGTAGATCGCGTGCCACTTGGCCGTGCCCATCACATGGTAGTCCGGGTCGGCTTTGCGGCGGAAATCGCCGGTGTGGAGCTTGAGGCCCTGGATCAGCCCGGCCTCAGTGCGACTCTTTATCGCGGGCAGGCTGTCCTGCTGCTCCCAGGTCATCCACCAGAACACGTACACCCGGGGATCGTCCTTGGCCCATTCCATGGTCTCCAGGTACGGGTCGAGCAGGATCGCGCGGGTGCAGTCATACACTCCCACCCGGCGGAACCAGCCATCCATCACCTCCTGGATTTCCCCGCGATTGAGAACATTTGGAAAATGGCTGTAGGCCAGGTGCATGTGGCTGTCGAACCAGTCGAAACTCCAGGCGTGGTTGGTGTCGCCGAACCCGCGCGAGAACCCATTGTCGCCTTGCTCGCGTTCCACGTTGTCCGTGGCCGGGGCCACGGGAAGCTGGGCTGCGGACAAGTTGAGCCAGGTCAGGATCAGGATGCCTAACACAGTTCTCAGAGCTTTCATACAGGTTCTCCCGGATGAGGTTGACAAAAAAAGGGCCGGGATTGTCCGCGCGGACAATTCCCGGCCCTTAGGATACCCGACTGCGTATGTTCTGTCAAGCCGCGGCTTTCCCCGGGCGGCGGCGCAGGCCAAGCCAGGTCAGCGCCAGGCCGATGGCCAGGTTGCCGACTATCCCGGCTGCGGTCACGAGCTTTTCGTGAGCGCTCAGGTCGAGCAGGAAGAAAAGGCACATCAGCACGGCGATCAGCACCATCACCAGGCCCACGATCTTGAACGAGGACAGGTCGGCCGCCCGCTCATCGAAATCCTCCCCCAGCTCTTTTTTCACGTCCACCGGACGGTCCAGCTTGGCGAAGAAAGCCTCCACATGGGTCGTGTAGCGCGTATCCGGCACGATCCGCAGACGGCCGACAATCTCGACCATCACGGCCCAGCCGATAGCGTAGACCCAGAGCCAGAACTTGCTCTCGAAGAAGCCTTTCACCACACGCTGGATCCAGACCAGGTTGGCGATATCGATCACCGGCTGTCCATCCGGGCCGCTCACGTGCGGCAGGTTGTGGTACAGGAACATGCCATAGGCGACAAAGTAGAGGCCCAGCAGGTAGAACAGCCGCTTGGCCCAGCTGCGGCGCTTCGCGCTGCCGCCGTGCTCATCCGGGTAGTACATCCCCGGCACGATGAACAGGAAGCACAACAGCGGGTAGAGCACCGCGTAAAACAGCTCGTAACCCAGGTAATGCTCCCAGTTCCAGATCGCGAACACGCCGCCGATAGCCATCCCGACCAGGATCACCATGTAGGGCGCCCAGCCGGGGGTGCGCTTGTAGACCAATCCGAGGATGATCGGGATCGCCACCGGGATACCCAGCACCGAGGCCACCTTTATAAGCAGGTCGAACACCCCCAAGCCGGGGATCGTGTTGTAGAAATAGGCGATCACGATCACCGCCAGCCCCATTACCATAGTGACCCAGATGCCGATGCGGTGCAGAAGCTTGCTGCTGGCGTTCTTCAGGAACACGGTTCCGATGATGTCCTTGGTGATCACCGCGGAGTACATGTTGAAAAATCCCGAGATGGAGCTCATCGTGGCGGCCAGGATGCCCGAGATCAGCACCCCCTGCATGCCGTGGGGCAGGACATGAAGGCTTATCAGTACGTAGGAGGCCTCACTCGGCTTGGCCAGGCCGAAAGCGCTGGCCGCATCCTGTCCGATGTTGGGGAACAGCACCCGGCAGCACAGGGCCGGGGTGAGCCAGATAAAGGGGCCGACAAAGCAGAGGATGGCCGACCAGCCGGCGATCCGGGCAGCCTCTTTCTCGGTGGGGGCCGAGAAATAGCGCTGCGCACCGCCGCCGGAGTTGAACATGAAAAAGCCGTTGATGAACTGGAACACGACGAACAGCTTGGTGATCCCGGACGTCTCGTTGAACGGCATCCAGTAGTTGGGCGGAGCCTGGCTGACCAGGGCGCCCAGTCCCCCCACGGCCTGGAGGCTGAGCACTGTCACAAGTATGGCTATCGGGAAGAGGATGAAAAACTGGAGCGAATCGGTGATACACACCCCCCACAGCCCGCCCAGCATGGTGTAGAGCAGGATCACCAGCCCGCTGCCGATAATCACCTGGGTCACCGGGATATGGGTGGCCGCACTCAGGAATATGCTAAGGGCATAAAGCCAGATCGCGCACTGGAAGATTGTCACCGGGGTGTTGGCCCAACTGATGAACTGGTGCACCCGGCTGTCGTAGCGCTCGGAGAGGTATTCCAGGATGGTCAGCGAGCGGGTGCGGCGCCAGCGCTTGGCGTAGACCAGGTAGCCGAACCCCAGGCCGAGCACCGCCCCCCAGTACATCGAGAAAATCGAGATGCCGCTTTCGTAGGTCTTGCCCGCCCCGCCGGTGAATGTCCAGCTGCTGAACGAGGTCATGAACAGGCTGAGCGTGGCCAGCCAGGAGGGCAGACGGTTGCCGCCCTTGAAATAGTCGTCCGCGTTCTTGTTGAAACGCGCCATCAGCGCCCCGACTGTCAGCATGATGACCATGTAGACGCCGATTACGTAGTAATCAATCACGGATAGCTGCTCGAACCCGTTCATTCTGTCTCCTTTGGCCGGCTCTGCGGGGAGTGCTCCAGGTGTATCGGCGGGAAGTAGTACGGCACCGGACGAATGGCGGGAAGATAATTCACCCGGCCGGAGAAATCAATTCATTGTGCCTGTTTTTTCTGGCTGCCGCCGGAAGGTGCGTTTAGTTTATTCCAGATATGAATGCGAAAGATTGCAGAGTTTTAAATGACAATAATATCATTTCGATACCGAGGCGAAAGATGGAAGAGCTTACAGTCCGGCTGCCGGGCCGGGTCTACCCGCAGACCGTGCGCCTGGAAAGCGGCGCCGTGGCCGGGGTCGAGCGCACGGACAGCTCCGCCGAGGGCCTCTGGCTCACCCACGGCCTGGTGGATATCCAGGTCAACGGTTATCAAGGCGTGCTGATCACGAGCCCCGAGCTGAGCCTGGAGGGCCTTGAGAACCTGGAGAACGAGCTGTACCGGCAGGGCGTGACCCGCTGGTGCCCCACGGTAACCACCAACGAGCCGATCCTGATCCGCGAGGTGCTGGGCAAGCTGAACGCGGCTATACAGAAAAAGGCCCTGCGCCGGGTTCACTGCATCCACACCGAGGCCAACTGGCTCTCGGCGGAGGAGGGTTTCCGCGGCGCGCACCTTCCCCGTTTCATGTCCGATCCCAGCGTGGAGGAGTTCGACGCCTGGCAAGCCGCGGCCGGCGGGCATATCGGCTATGTCTCGTTGGCCCCGGAGCGGAAAGGGGCGATCGAGTTCACCCGCTGGCTTAGCGGCAAGGGTGTGCTGGTGGCCCTGGCCCACCACAACGCCGACTACGACACGGTGGTCGCGGCGGCCCTGGCCGGGGCGCGCCTTTCGACGCACCTGTTCAACGGCTGCGCGGCCGTGGTCCCGCGCCACAATAACCCCATTTTCGCCCAGCTCGCCGAGGACCGTCTCTGGGCCAGCTTTATCCCGGACGGCCACCATATCCCCTACCACGTGCTTAAGACAGGTCTGAAAGCCAAGGGGCTTTCGCGCAGCCTGTTCACCAGCGATCTGGTATACCTGGGTGGCAAGCCGGATGGCGAGTACACCAAGGGCGAGCGCACGGTGGTGGTGCGCGACGGCGGAGTGTTCATGCCCGGCACCGGGCTTCTGAGCGGCGCCTGGCGCAGCCTGGCCCAGGGTGTCGACCGGGCGGTGGCGTTCGGCGCGGTGAGTGCGGACGAAGCCTTGCGTCTGGCCTCGCTCAACCCGGCCGAGCTGCTGGGGGCGCCCGGCGGGAACCAGGTGTTCCCCGGCGCGGGCGGCCCGTTCGTGCTGTTCCGCGAGACACAGGGCGGCCTTCGCCTGGAGCGGATAATCGACTGACAAGACAGCGAAAGGTTTGTTCACACAACCGGACATACTCTCTACAATCAGGCCGGGTCTTCTCGCAGTCGCCTTTGGGGGCCGCGCATGTCTGAGCCGGCAACATGGGTAGCGAGTCGGCTTGAGCCCGGTATCGTCGGTCAACGTAGGGGCAGGCCCCTGTGCCTGCCCCTGCCGGTCTGGGCGGCCACAGGGGGCCGCCCCTACGCAAAACGCGAGGACTGTACCAAATCCTTTTGGCTTGGACTGATTTTCCTCGGGACGGTATCCGGCGCCCACGGGCGTCGATTGGCTGATTTATTCAAGACCGGGAGGCAGAGCATGAGCACGAGGATGGACAGACGGAGTTTTCTCAAGGCCGGGACAGCCGCGGCTGCGGCCCTGGGAGTGGGCCGGGCGACAGCGGCCGCTGCCGGGAACGGGGCGGAGATGGACAAGGCGGACGGGATAAAGTTCAAAGTGAAGCTGCCGGGACGGCCCTACGCCTGGGAGGTGGAGATCCAGAAAGGCCGTATCGTGAGCCTCGACCGCGCCGCGGACAACGCCTCCGACCTCTGGCTCACCCGCGGCCTGGTCGATATCCAGGTCAACGGCTACCAGGGCGTGGAGCTGACCGACCCGGGGCTGAGCCTGGAGGGCCTGGAGGCCTGCGAGAAAGCCCTGATCGCCCAGGGCCTGGTGCGCTGGTGCCCCACCGTGACCAGCCAGGAGCCGAAACTGATCAAAGAGGTGCTGAACAAGATCGCCCTGGCTATCGACAAGGGCGCCCTGCGTCGTGTGCACTACATCCACACCGAGGCCAACTGGCTCTCGGCCGAGGAGGGCTACCGCGGCGCGCACCTGCCCCAGTTCATGGAAGACCCGAGTGTGGAGGAGTTCGAAGCCTGGCAGGCTGCGGCCAAGGGCCATATCGGCTATGTCTCCCTGGCCCCGGAGCGCAAGGGTGCGCTCGATTTCATCCGCTACCTTAGCGGCAAAGGGGTGATGGGGGCCCTGGTGCACCACAACGCCGACTACGACACGGTCCAGGCTGCGGTGGGGGCCGGGGCGCGGCTTTCGACCCACCTGTTCAACGGCAGCGCCAGCGTGATGCCCCGTCACAACAACG
>JAJFUG010000058.1 GCA_021372515.1 bacterium | reverse complement strand
GCAGGCGGCGGCGTTCCGCCTGGGGGTGCCGTTCACCGGCCACCCGATGTTCGGCCACGACATAATCTACAACCATCCGATGAACAACGGGGCCCTTCTGGGGCGGGCCGCAGAGCGGGATTTCCTGCGCTACGCCGCCGCAGTGAGCAATATCGCCGACGGCGTGTACCTGTCGGTCGGCTCGGCGGTGATGTCGCCGATGGTGTTCGAGAAGTCGCTCTCCATGGGCCAGAACCTGGCCCTTCAGATAGGCAAGGCTATCTCGGGCCACTACATCCTGGTGGTGGACCTGGCCGAGTCGCACTGGGACTGGACCGCAGGTGAGCCGCCCGAGAACAACCCCGACTACTACCTTCGCTATTGCAAGAGTTTCAGCCGCATGGGCGGACAGATGCGCTACCTGAGCGCGGACAACCGGGATTTCCTGCTCGCCCTGCACCAGGGACTGGGCCAATATCAACCCCCAGCGAAAGGAAAGCCCGACAGTGAATAAGCACATCGCGGACCTGACCGCCTCGCACCCGCAGCTTACTGTCTGCGCAGGGGACATCCAGAGCGCGTTCGAGATCCTCCGTGACTGTTTCGCCGCGGGCGGCAAGCTGCTCCTGTGCGGCAACGGTGGCAGCGCGGCCGACTGTGAGCATATCAGCGGCGAGCTGCTCAAGGGTTTCGTGAGCCGGCGACCTCTGGGAGAGGCCGAGCGCGCCGCCCTGGGCGAACCACTGGCCGCCAAGCTCCAGGGGGCCCTTCCTGCGATACCTCTGACCGGGTTCAGCGCATTCAGCACGGCTTTCGGCAATGATGTCGACCCGGAATACTGTTTCGCCCAGTTGGTCTGGGCGCTGGGCCGTCCGGGTGATACGCTTCTGGGCATAACCACCTCGGGTAACTCGGCCAACGTGCTGCATGCCGCCAGCGCGGCCCGTGCCCGCGGCATGGCGGTGCTCGGCCTGACCGGCTCCGGTGGCGGTAAGCTGGCCGGCTTGGCCGGAGTGACAATCCGGGTGCCGGAAACAACGGTGCACCTGGTCCAGCAGCTGCACCTGCCGGTGTACCATGCCCTGTGCCTGATGCTGGAGGAGGAGTTTTTCGGAGTACAATCACAAGCCTGAAAACATGACAGCTTCCCGCAGCCCGGGAACCGAGAACGAGGAGAGAGCGGATGAACAAGCTGCGCGTGGCCGCAGTGCAGATGGAGCACACCAACGGCGACAAGGCCGCCAACCTGGCCAAGGTGGAGGATTTCACCTGTCGCGCCGCAGTGGAGGGCGCCGCCGCAGTGGCGTTCCCGGAGTGCTGTATCTCCAGCTACATGCACCTGGCCGGTCTGAACTATGCTGAACTCAGCGCTCTGGCCGAGTCGGTGCCGGGGGGACGGTCGGTGGAGGTCCTTTCCAGGCTGGCGATCGACAACAGGATAACAGTCCTGGCCGGGCTGCTCGAAATCGACCAGAGCGAGGGCGGCAATCTGTATAACACATATGTGGTGGCCTGCCCGGACGGGGCGATTTTCCGCTACCGCAAGCTGCACCCGTTCGTGAACAAGCACCTGAGCGCGGGCAACCAGTTCGTGACTCTCGATATCCAGGGCTGGCGCGCCGGTATCCTGATCTGCTACGACAGCAACCTCTGGGAGAACTGGCGTATCTACGAGCTGCAGGGCGCGCAGCTGATGTTCCTTCCCCACCAGACCGGCGGGTTCGACATCCCCTGCGCCGGGATGGGCAAGATCGATCCCCAGTTGTGGCACGAGCGCAAGAAGAACCCGGAGGCGATCCGGGCTGAGGTGCTCGGTCCCAAGGGCCGTCAGTGGCTGATGAAATGGCTGCCCAGCCGGGCCTACGACACCGGCACCTACGCCGTATTCAGTAACGGCTGCGGGGTGGACGGAGTCGATGAGGTGCGTTGTGGCGGCGCGGTGGTGATAGACCCGCACGGGATCGTGCAGGCCGAGAGTTTCGCGCTTCACGACGATATGGTGGTCGCGGACCTGGACCCGAAGCAACTGGAGCTGAGCCTGGGCCGCTCGCACACCACTGCGCGCCGCCCCGAGCTCTACGGCAAGCTGATCGAACGGGCCGCCGAGGTGGACACGCGCTCGATGCGAAACGCGTTCCGCAAGAAACTGGGGGTGGACCTGGACGGGGAGTGAGGGATTATCTTCATCTGGATTGAGTAAGCCGTCCGTGGCGGATCGACCGCCACGGACGGTTTTTTTATGCTGCGGAGCATAGGAATGCTTCGGGGAGGCTCGGGACGCGAGCGGGGGGCCGCGCCGCCGCCTTCGGCGGGCGCGCGACAGCGCGCGGCGCCTTTCAGGCGCCCGGCGCGGCCCCCGGCCGTGGCCCCTCGCCTGTCACCAGCGCCCGTTCTTCTTGAAATACGTGTACTCCCGGCCGCCGCCGCTCAGGATCGTGTGCGACTTGCTGTCGTTGTAGGATGGCCCCGGCCCGGGGTTCCGGCGGCTCATGAACTCGAACGCCTCCTCCGCGGCCTTGAGGCAGCGCTGCTTGACCTGCGGGTCATCGCTGTATTTATGGCCGAACATGACTACATCGCTCAGACGGTAGGTCCAAGGACCCAGGTCGCCATGGCCGCCCGCGGACGGGCTCCAGTCGGCGTAGAACCCGTGCTCAGGCCCGCCAGCCAGGCAGATGGCGGTGAAATCCGCGTACTGGACCACGTAATCGCGGCCTAATTTATAGGGCTTGCCGGTCGCCTCCTCCATCACCGCGGTCCAGCGGGCCGCGGCGTTGATACAGATCGCGGCGGTCCAGAACCCGGAGACAGCTTTGTCCGGGTTGGCGCGACGGCCTTTCTCGGTGGTGTACCACTGTTTGGCGGGTCCGGTGCTTTCAAGGATTTTCTCGGCCGCGGCGATGTATTTTTTATCCCAGGTCAGAAGATAAGCATCGGTTAAAATTTGAAGGTTGTTCCCAGGATCGCGTTCAACCTGGTCGATCTGCGGGAACACGTTCTGCGTGATCTTGTAGTAGACCAGATCGGCCTGCTCGGTGGCGGCCTCCAGGAGCTGACGGTTCCCGGTCAGGTAGTAGAGCGCCATCTGGCCGCGGGTGTTGAAATGCCCGCTTTCCGGGCTTTGGCCCTGGCCCCAGGGCCAGGTGAGCTTGCCCCACCAGGTGAGAAGCGGGCTTCCCCGATGGCTGGCATTGGCCACCTCCACCCCGTGCGAGGTGTGGGCGAACTTGCCGCCGTTGAAAGCCCCTTGGGCCTGGGAATCGGCGCTGCAGTGATAGACATCGATATCCGCCTCGTGCCACAGACCAGGCTCGGCCAGGCTCCACCACTGGCGGGAGAGTTCCGGGGAGCTGTCCAGGGTGCGCAGGTTCTGGAGCAGCATGCCGAACCCGTGGTCGTACTCGTGGTTGAAATGGCTCATCACGTGGCGCCCGGTATGCGGGCCGCCGGTCTCGTCGTACTCGTTGCGTGCTGGGGTGTCGCCCCAATTGCGCCAGTCGTACTCATCATAGCGCTCGATGTCCTGGAACAGGTTGTTGTCCCGGGCCGCGACCCCGCCCTGCAGCAGGGCCTCGTAGGTGGGGAACAGGGATGTGTCCTCAGGCACGGCGTCATCGAAGAACCCGCCGGCCAGGTAGCTTTCGGCCGGGGCGCGCACGACCAGCGGGTCCTGGAAAGCGGCCATCACCGTGGCGATACGGTTCTCGTTCGGGTTGCTGCCCTGGGGCCCGGTCTGGAAGAAAAAGGCCACCTCGTGAGTCTTGATCTCGCCGCCCTGCAGCTCGTGCAGGTCGGGGAACTCCTCCGGCCAGAGACCCACCCGGACATCGCCCTCCGGGGTGGCGGTCAGGGCCTTGGGAAAATTCTGCCAGAAATTGCGCACCGCCACGGCGATGCCCCAGCGGCGGTCGGCCAGGTGGATCCAGGCCTGGGGACGGTTACGGGTGCAGGACTCCACGCGGCCCACAAACACCTTGGCCCCGCGGAAAGTGAGCGGTATCTCGCCCTTGGCGTTCATGTGGTTGCGGCAGTACCAGTTCTCGCCGCCGGAGGATTCCTGGTAGATCCCGGCCCGGTCGGTCAGGATCACGCGGTCCAGCAGTTCGTTTGTCCCGTCACCCACCGAGAACTGGATCGGCCCATCGAACGCCAGAGCGCTGTTCAGCGACATGTCCTCCATGAACACGCTGCCCGGCCGGCCCATGATCCAGTGCTTGTCACCGTTGGCATCCGTCACCGGCTCGGTGGGGTTACGGTTTACGAGCGTGAAAAACACCCGGACAAACCCGGTGCCGGCGTAGAAATTTAGCCGCGCCGTGTAGTCCAGCTCCGCCTTGCCGTCCAAATCCGCCAGCGAGCCCTTGACCGCCAGCGTGGCCCGCACCGGCCCCTCGGCCTCCACCGCGAAGCTTTTCACCCGGCCGAACCCGCTCGATACCAGGCCGGCCCGGCTGTCGGTCAGGCTTATCGCCGGGCCGTGGGCCGCGCGGCTCACCCGCTCGCCCGGCTCGAACGAGCCGTTGCGGTCGTGGTCGAGGAACACGTTTTCGAACAGGTCGAACCGCTCACGGCTCAGTTCGCAGCGCAGCGGGCCGGTGCTCACTGTCACGCCGCGGTCCGTGCGCTGCAGCACAAGAGCGGAGGGCTTCGCCTTTTCCCCGCTGTCGCGCAGGCTGTAGGTGACTTTTCCACGCGGCTGGCAATCGGCCAGGAAATCCACCAGCAGCCATTTGATCGACTTGTCGGGCCAGAACGCCAGGGCCTCGAACTGGCCTGCGACCGGCTTGCCCTCCGGGCTTATCACCGCCAGACGGTCCGTGCTTTTCAGCGCGCCGCGGGGGATGAACACTCCGGTCGAGACAGGCTCGGAGCGGCGCGTGAGACCGTTGGCCTCGCGGGCGGTGAGCGGCAGCTCGAAAGCCGGCGCCGCGGCGGGCAGGGCGAGACAGAGAAGGAGCAGTGCTCCCGAAAGCCTGGAAATGGGCACGCGCATGTCGGCTCCTGGAAGGATTCAGGGGAATATGGACGGGATGATCTTCACTTGACCGGAGATGGTCCAAGAAACGGGAAGCGGCAGGCCCAGCGGGTGGTCGGGGCTCGGCTGGGCTATTGAGAGGCGTGTCGGCGTATCAGGGACAGTCAGTTGAGCTGCTCGTTCAGCTCCTTGGACACCTTAAAAATGGCTTTCTTGCGGGCCGGAACCCGCACCTCGCTGTTGGTTCTCGGGTTGCGCGCTTTCCGTTCCCGGCAGTTCTTGATCTTGAACGTCCCAAAGCCGCGCACCTCCAGGTGTTCCTCCCGGGTCAGACAGGTTTTGATCTCCTCGAGGAACTGCTCCACAACCAGACGCGTTTCGTTCTGGGTAAATCCGGTCTTGTCGGCGATCTTCTCAACGATGTCCGCCTTGGTCATACATATTCTCCGGTGAATTGATCAGAGGTCAAGGAAAGCGTTCCCGATGGGAGGGTTAAGACCGCAGATATCGGTCAACAGCGGAACTGAGGATAAATTAACCGTGGCGGGCGTAGCGGTCAAGCAAATTGTCAAGAAACAAACGGCTTCAATCTGAAACGCTCGCATTTTTCCGGCGCTGCGGTGGGCGCTCTCAGGCGGTTTTCCCTGAGCGGCTGAAAGCGATGGGGAACGGGTCGGTCACGCTCGAGGTGGAGACCGAAACCTGCGGGAAAGGTATTTCGATGCCGTTGCGGTCGAAAATTTCCTTGATCTGCTGCTTGGTGCTGTTCATCGCATCGAGGTAGTTTTCCTTTTTCACCCAGATGCAAAACTGGAGGTTGATCGAGGAATCGCCGTAGCCGGCGAAAATGAACAGCGGCCCCGGTTCCTCCAGGCAGAGCGGGTTGCGGTCGGCCACCTCCATCAGCAGGCTGCGCACCTTGCCGATATCCTCCTTGTAGGCCACGCCGATCTCGATGTCAATCCGCCGGATGGGCCAGTAGGTGAAATTGATCACCTGCGACTTGATCAATTCCTCGTTGGGGATACGCACCAGGTGGTTCTGGAAAGTCTGGAGCTTGACCGAGAGCAGCTCGATCGAGTGCACCACGCCCGTGGTCTGGCCGATCTGGATCACGTCGCCGATCTGGAACGGACGGTCGGCCAGGAGGAACAGGCCGCTGATAATGTTCGAGGCCGAGGTCTGCGAGGCAAACCCCACGGCCACGGTCAGCACGCCGGCCGCCCCCAGCAGCACGCCCAGTTGGAAACCCAGCTCGCGCAGCGCCGAGACCAGCACCAGAGTCAGCATCAGGTAGAGCGCCATCTTGCGGAAAATGATACTCTGCTGCTTGCTGGAGCGCCGCTCGACTATCTTGCCCACGCTGGCCGCCACCAGCCGCGAGACAATGATCCCGACCGACAGGATTATCAGAGCCCGCACCAGGGAGATCATCCGCTCCGGGGTCAGATAATTGGTCAGCCAGGAAAAGGAATCGGTCATCTTGAGGCTCCACATGGGTTCAGCCGATCAGGTAATCGAACGCGCGGGTAAGAATATTTTTCTCCGCTTTCTGGCGCGGGCCGCTGACCAGGCGCGGCGAGCCGGCCTCGGCCGGGGCGTAGTCGCGCAGTTGGACCTCGGCGCTGTGGTCGGGGTTGAATTCCACGTTCAGCCCCTGGGTCCAGAGCCAGCCGTGCTCGCCCTGGTAGAGCGACAGGTGCTGCGAGGGCAGTTTCAGGCGCTCGATGAGTATGGTCTCGGCGGTGCGGTTATTGAGCCGGATCACCGAGATGGCACGCTGCGGGCGGAAACGGATGTTATCGAGCTTGAGCTGGCCGTAGACCCGGTTGGCGTAGCAGTATTCGCCCTCCTTGGGTGAGGGGCCGAACCAGGTGTCTGAGGGACGGTGGATCGGGAAATCGGCCAGGCTGAAAGCCGGCTCCCCGGTCTCGATCCTGAACCAGAGCGGGGCGCTGACATAGAAGACTATTTCCTGCCGTGGCAGAAGGTGGAACGGGACATCCGTGCGGATAACCACCGGACGGTCGGCCAGGGCCGGCGCCACTGTGATGCCGCTCTGGGTGGCGCCCATGCCGAAACGCGCCACGGTCCAATTGGCCTCGAACCGTCCCAGACGCTCCACCGGAATACGGATCGAGACTTCCTCGCCGTTCGTCTCCTCGGCGGTCTCGCAGGCCAGGACCCACTCGTGGCAGGAGCGCTCGATCCGTATGCCGGCCGCTCCGATCCGCCACAGACCGCCCTGGTCCTCCGGGATTTCGAACCTGCCCCACCAGACATGCTCAAGCGCCGATTTCAGTTTCATCCAACCTTCCGGGACTGGGTTTGGTCGCACACCGGATCCGGCTTAACATTAACCTCTTCCCTTGTGGCGTGCAACTGTCTCGGCGCGTTTTTCAATTCGGGCGGCGGGTGATTTCAGTCCATGAAATCCTGGTGTATCCTGGTAAATTCGTGCCGTGAGGCGAGAAAGGCATCCACGATGTCCGGGTCGAAATGCGTCCCCCGCGCACCGGCGATCATCGATGCGGCCTGGTTCCCGGTGAAGGTGGTCGTACGGTAGATGCGCACCGTGGTCACGGCGTCGAAGAAATCGGCCAGTGCGACCAGGCGGGCCGATAGCGGGATCGCGTTCCCGATCAGGCCCTCGGGGTAGCCCGAGCCGTCGAAACGCTCGTGGTGGCTTCGGGTAAGCTCTATCCCAAGCAGCAGAAAATCCTCCGTCTCCACCCGGGACTGGATATCGGCAAGGGTGCGCTCTCCGATGCTGGTATGCGAGTGCATCACCTTGCATTCATTTTCATCCAGAGGACCGGGTTTGAGAAGGATGGATTCCGGGACCCCGGCCTTGCCGATGTCGTGAAGGGGGGCGGAGTCGAAAAGGTTCTCCAGGTAGTCATCATCCAGGGTGTTCCGGTACAGGTTCCTTTCCCGCAGGCTTTTCGCCAGGGTGAGCGTATAGTGTGCCATGCGCTCCAGGTGAAAGCCGGAATCATTGTCCCGCTGCTCGGCCAGGCGGGCGAGGCCGAAAATGGTCGCCTTGAGGGCCGCCTCGGAATTCGAGGTGCGGAGTCGCACCTGCTGCTCCATTTCAGTGAAATAGGCTTGGTTGGCGCGGCGCATCTTCCGCAATTCGAGGGCTTTTTCGATACGCGAAAGCAGTAGGTTGTTGTCGAGCGGTTTCTCTATCAGGTCGACCGCCCCTTTCTGCAGGGCCTCGACCGCAATGCCGATCTCGGCGTAGCCCGTCATGACAATGACAGCCAGGTCCTGTCCCAGCTTGAGCAGTTCCGGCAGCACCTCCAGCCCCGTGAGGCCTGGCAGGTGCAGGTCGAGAAGGGCCAGGCAGAAAGCGTCCGGGTTGCTGCGGAGTATCTCTATCGCCGTCAGCCCGTCGCCCGCCTCCACGCAGCCCCAGCCGTTGACCTGGCAAAATGCGCGAAGGTAAATCCTTATCAGTTCGTCGTCATCGACAATAAGTACGTTGATTCGATCCAGATCGGCCATGGAATCGATTCCTGTTTCTTCAGGTTTGAACTGCAAATTCAGGCCCGGCGGTGCAAACAGGAGGGGCCGGGCCTGGAGGGGAGTGCAGTCCCTTCCGCCCGCGGCGGAAGGCTGAAGACATATCTAATTAAATTCTAATAGAATTCATCCATCCGACGCAAGCGGCCCACCGGATTTTACGTTGTATGATGTGCAACAACCACAAGCTTAAAAAGTTAATTGCCACAGACACACTTCGGCATTCCGCGCCGGTTTTTAGGGTTGACTTGGCAGGCGGGATTGACTACAATCCTCCTCGATATCCCGGCCGAAGCGGTTTGGCGACACAGTATTCAGCCTCTGCGGCCAGTTTGTTTCCTTTAAGGACCAATCGATGCGAAGTGGTGAAAAAATTGCCCGACGGACTTTTTTCCGGGTGAGCGCGGTCGCCGCTGCAGCGGCGGGGGTTTTCGGCTCCGGCTGCCTGGTGGAACGCCGTCGCTGGCGGGCGTTCAGCGAGGCCGAGGCGCGCCTGGTGGATGACATCTCGGAGCGGATCATCCCCTCGGACAGCGACCCGGGCGGACGGTTCGCCGGGGTGGTCGATTTCATCGACCGTCAGCTGGACGGCCCCTACGAGCGGTATGCCGCGAGCTATCACGATGGGCTGCCACGCCTGGCCCGCACCGCCGAGGCCGTGCATTCCGCGCCTTGGGAAAAGCTTTCGGACTGGCAGCAGACCGAGTTGCTGGCGCGTCTGGAGAAAGGTGATGTCCCGGAGGGGATCTGGGAGCAGGGACAGGCCCGGGAGTTTTTCGCCCTGCTCTGCGAGCATTGCCTTCAGGGATATTACGGTCCGCCGCGCCACGGCGGCAACCGCGACTATGTGAGCTACCGGATGCTGGGCCTGGATTATCCGCAGATCGTGGGACGCAACCAGCGTGCCTGAAGACGGGGGTTCGGAGGACTTTCGATGGCATTGCCCAGGGTGAATGCGATCGTTGTGGGAGCCGGCGCGGCTGGCGGAGTGGTGGCCAAGGAACTCGCCACCGCGGGGCTTTCCGTGGTGCTGCTCGAGCGTGGCCGCTGGCAGAGTTTCCAGGACCATGACCACGATGAGCTGACCTCCCAGCGCACCTCAGTACTGGGCTCCGCTTTCGGCCCGGATGACCGCCGCTGGCGGCGGGTTGTCCGCCAGGGCGAGCGCTGGGTCCAGGTGCTGCCCAGCGAGAGCGCCTACCAGAACAACGCCGCCTGTGTGGGGGGCGGAACTTTCAGCTACGGGGCGATGGCCTGGCGTTTCATGCCCCAGGATTTCCGCCTGCGCACCCTCTACGGTGACATCCCGGGCAGCACGTTGGCCGACTGGCCGATCTCCTACGATGATCTGGAACCGTATTACGAGAAAGTCGAGTGGGAGATCGGGGTCTCGGGCAGCGACGAGGGCAACCCGTTCGCCCCGCCGCGTAAGCGTGAGCGGCCCATGCCGCCCAAGCCCTACACTGCCGAGGGGCGGCTGCTTTACGCCGCCGGGTTGCGCCTGGGCCTGCACCCCTTTCCCATTCCCATGTTGCGCAACACGGTGCCCTATGCCGGACGGCAGGCCTGTGTCTCCTGCCGCTATTGTGTCGGTTTCGCCTGTGAGGTCGGCGCCAAGTGTGGCACGCATAACACGGTGATCCCAGTGGCCCTGGCCAGTGGCAACTGCGAGCTGCGCACCGGCTGCGTGGCGGCCCGGGTGGTCACGGACCAGCGCGGGCGGGCTACGGGGGTGGAATACTTTGACCCGGAGGACCGCAGTCAGTTCCAGGCCGCCGACCTGGTGGTGCTGTCGGCCTCGGCCACCGAGACCCCGCGCCTTATGCTCAATTCCAAATGTAAGCTTTTCCCCGCGGGCCTGGGCAACCGTAACGACTGGGTCGGGCGCAATCTCCAGGGCCACGCCTACTGCGGAGCCTACGGTCTGTTCGAGCGGGAGCTGTACGATGATGTCGGGCCGGGGGCCTGTATCTCGTCGATGGATTTCAACCATGGCAACCCCGGCCACATCGGCGGCGGCATCCTGGTCAACGAGTTCATCCGCCTGCCCTACCTTTTCACCGGGATCCGTCCTCCCGGAGCGGCGCGCTGGGGGTTGGAGCACAAGCAGTTCCAGCGCGACTGGTACAAGCGTTCCATGGGGGTTAAATCGGCGGTGCAGGAACTGCCGACTTTCGAGTCGCGGGTGGAGGTGGACCCCGAGGTCAAGGATTACTGGGGCCTGCCCGTGGCCCGTATCTCGGGCGCCCGTCACCCGCGCGACCGCGAGACCGGTGATTTCATGACCCGCCAGGCCGAGCGCTGGCTGCTGGAGGCCGGCGCGATCCGGACCTGGCGCTCCCTGCCCGGGCTGGGTGTCTCGGGCGGACAGCACCAGGCCGGCACCTGTCGCATGGGGGCTGACCCCGCCACCTCGGTGGTCAACCAGTACGGCCAGGTCCACGACATCGACAACCTGTTCGTGGTGGATGGCAGCACGCAGGTGAACAACGGCGGGTTCAACCCGGTGCTGACGATTATGGCGGTGGCATACCGCAGCGCCGAATACATCGCCCGCCAGTGGAACGGAACGCGTTTCCGCTCCTGAGCCGGGCGGAGCAGCCAACCCTTATGGAAGCCGGAATGAAAAAGCGCGGTCTGAAAATATTCTCCGCGACGGTCGCGGTCCTGGCCGTGGGCATGCTCCTGCTCAACCTGGGCTACATCGCGGGTGGCTCGGTCTCGGGCGAGTACTGCACGCTCTGCCACGAGATTGTCCCCTCGCGCGACCACTGGGCCGGCTCCAGCCATCGGAATGTCCAGTGCAAGGCCTGCCACGGCGGAGTGTTCACCGCCAATCTGAGCTTCCACCTGAACAATTTCCACCGCCTGCTGACCCATGCCAAAGGTGAGCTTCCCGAGCGGATCATCCTGGACGGCGCGCAGGCGGATTTCGTGGCCGGGCGCTGCCAGGCCTGCCACCAGGGCAACTGGTCGCGCTGGATGGCCGGGGGACACTCGATGCGCTACGCCGATGTGTTCCTCAACGCGGCCCAGAACGGCCGTGTCCGCCTGAACGAGGACTGCACCCGCTGCCACGGCATGTACGATGAAGGCGCTGTGGAGTCGATTGTCGCGCCGATGGACACTGTCGGGCCCTGGCGGCTGATCGATCAGCGCAAGGCCGCGATCCACGCCATCCCCTGCCTGGCCTGCCACCGCGTGCATGCGGAGGGCGCTCCCGCGGCAGCGCCGGATTATTCGAAGCCGAAAGAGATTTCCTACTCCCGCACAGGCAAGGCGCTCACGCCCTCGCTGGCGTTCTACGACCGCCGCGAGCGCATGCATTTCGGCGCGGAGGTGCTGCCCCTGCCCACGATAACGGATTCCACCGGGCGCGTGGTGGCAATCTCGCCGGACAAGCGCCAGGGCCTCTGCTACCAGTGCCACGCCCCGCAGCCGGGGTTCAAGCTGGCCAGCGGGGATGACCGCACCCCGGCCGGCGTGCACGAGGGTATAAGCTGCCTGGGCTGCCACGACCCGCACTCGCAGGACGCCGCCGCGTCATGCGACAACTGCCACCCCAAGATGAGCAACTGCGGCCTGGACGTGCGCCGGATGGACACCACGTTCAAGGACCCGGCCAGCCCCCACAATGTCCACCGGGTCGCCTGCCTGGATTGCCACCCGGCCGGAGTGCCGGCCAAAAAATAATTCACCGCGAGACATAGATGCCCCCGAAGCCCCCGGCTGTGCAAACGGCCGGGGGCTTTTTTGCGGCATAGCTGAACGGACGCCACGGGATTTCGATTGTCTTGCCGGGAGAATGCTTGAAAGATGTTGACATGCCATCAAGATATCTGCATAATAACTCAAGCAAGCTGTAAAAGCCGAATAGAGTGGCATGAGCTCCCCCCCTCACAGGCCTGCGTTGTTTCCTGGCACGGGTTGTATTCCGGTTGACTGAATGCATTAACCGTCATTCAGGGCACTTCCTGATGAAAAAATATCTCCTGGTTGCATTTTCAATTTTTGCCGTGCTTCTCCTTGGAGGAGCGTCGAGTTGTCTTGCTTATATGCCCTCGTACTGGGATTCGGATTTGAACCACGACCACAAGAGCGACCTCGAAGACCTGGCCTTCTACTTCCAATACGCCGCCGTTATCCGCGATTCCTCCCTGGCCTGTGTCCCCGACTCGATTGCCGAGCGGTTCCAAGGTATCGGCAGCGTGGACATCCAGGACACCCGCGGGATGCTTGGGTCGTTAATCAGCGAGTACGAGGGATACATCTATCAGGGCACTCCGATCCTGACGCATCCGGACAGCCTGCTCCCCTTGAGCGGCTCAGCCAGGGAAATGGCCCGCGAGCACCTGGAGGCCTTGAAGGTGACGCTTCCGAAGTGGTCGGACCGGATCGGCGGGGTGCTGCGGCAACTCGGCCTGACAGACACGCCGCCTGTGCCGATTGACCCAGACCTCAACGGGGACGGCTACACCGACGTGGCGGACATCGCGCGCTTT